>CANGGD010000013.1 GCA_947453295.1 Chitinophagaceae bacterium
AAAATACGACTCCATTGTATTAGCAAATAAAAAAGCAGTTATGTTGGCAAGAATACAACATAGAGACTCTGCCAGAAAAATGCTAGCAGATGCAAGATTGAACAGAGCTAGAAAAGAACAAATTAATAGAATGGCTCAGAAGGCAAGAAAAGATTCTATTTCTTCAATCAATGATTCTAGTATAGCCATAAGACAAAATATTCAACAGAAAAGAGTCAGACCTGATAGAAGAAGTAGCGTTCAGGATAGAAGGAAATTGCATCAACCCAGTAATAATCCAGCAGCCAATGATTCAACCAATCAAATTATAGTAGCGGCTAATGATACTCTTCAATTCAGTAAAATCAGTAATCAAAGTAAGGATAAGATTTCGAGTAAACCAACAAAAGCAAAACCAGAAAAAAGGAATCCTGTTCAAGAAAGAAGAAGATTACATCAAAACAATGAAACTAAAATAACAGATAAAGATTCAGAAAGTCAATCAGATACAATTGTTGATACTACTCAAATAAATAAAATAGAAGATCAAAATAATTCTACAGTTATTCCAGAAAAAGAAACTCAAAAAGTAAAACCAGAAAAAAGGAATACTGTTCAAGAAAGAAGAAGATTGAATCAAAATAATGAAAGAAATGTAAAAGAAAAAGAATCAACTAATCAAAAAGTTACAACTGTCGATACCACTCAAACAACTAAAATAGAAGATCAAAATAATTCAAAAAATATTCCAGAAAAGGAAACTCAAAAAGCAAAGCCGGAAAGAAAAAATATTGTGAGAGATAGAAGAAGATCGCAACAAAACGATTCCAAAAACAAACCAGATGTTGAAGATTCTTCTAAGGTAATTTCAGACCTACCTGTTTCATCTGATACCAATAATATTACACAACCGCAAACACAACAATCTACTCCTTTAGAAAACACAACAGTTTCACCAACACCAATAAATACTCCTATAGAGCCTGTATCAAATGATTCAACTAACAACTCTCAAATAAACACAGCAACTCCTCAAAACACAAATACGGAGACAAACAATAACGCTCAAACACCTCCAGCAAATTCTCAATAGGCACATAACAAAAAAGCCGCTCTGATATCAGAACGGCTCCTTAAAGTTTATTTTAATTATTCGTTTATACTTTAAAATGCGCAAAGGCTTTGTTTGCTTCAGCCATACGATGTGTATCTTCTTTCTTTTTGTATGAAGCACCTTCACCTTTACTTGCAGCAACAATTTCATTGGCTAATTTATCAGCCATGCTACGACCATTTCTTTCTCTGCTATATCTAACCATCCATTTAATACTTAAAGATATTTTTCTGTCTGGTCTTACTTCTGAAGGAATTTGAAAAGTTGCACCACCAATACGGCGACTTCTTACTTCTACTCCTGGTGTAATATTGTTTAAAGCTTTTTTCCAAACTTCATAACCATCCTCTCCTGTTATTTTGCTTACTTTTTCTAAAGAGTCATAAAAAATATTGAATGCTCCACTTTTTTTACCTTCCCACATCAAATTATTTACAAATCTTGTAACCAACTTATCGTTGAATTTTGGATCTGGGGCTAGAGGAATTTTCTTCGGTTGTGATTTACGCATGTTTTTAAATTTTAGTCAAATAATTGACTCAATACTATAATATTATTTTTTTGCTTTTTTAGTTCCGTATTTACTACGACTTTGCTTACGATCTTTTACACCCGCAGTATCTAAACTACCACGAACGATATGATAACGTACTCCAGGTAAATCTTTTACCCTTCCTCCACGTATTAACACAATAGAGTGCTCTTGTAAATTATGTCCTTCACCAGGAATATAAGCAATCACTTCTATTTTATTGGTTAAACGAACTTTAGCCACTTTACGCAAAGCCGAATTCGGCTTTTTAGGAGTAGTTGTATATACTCTCGTACATACACCTCTGCGTTGTGGACAACTATCTAGAGCTCTTGACTTACTCTTAGATTTGATGATTTCTCTTCCTTTTCTTACTAACTGTTGAATAGTAGGCATTTATTGACCTTTTAAATTTTGGACGGCAAAGGTAACTATATTCATTTAAAAATGGAAAAAATAAATTAAAAAAATAAATTTTTATTTTTTTAATGAAAATAATGTACCCAAAACCCTTGATTTTATTAGCAATTAATTTTTAAATTAAACTTTTACCATCCATCCGTATGGATCTTCTATTTGGCCATAACGTATTTGATTAAGGCGATTTTTCACTTCTGGGGCAATTTTCCAGCTGTTTACATCAAAACTCATGATATAATCTTTATATTTCAGTTCTTTGATGAGTGAAATAGTAGCTGCGGTTCCTGTACCAAAAACCTCTTTGAGCAAACCCGATTGATGTGCTGATATAATTTCGTCTATGCTTAACTCTCTTTCTTCTACTGTTAATCCCAATTGAGCCAATGTAACCATCACGCTATCTCTGGTTATACCTGCTAAAATAGTACCGGCGCCTAAATCGGGAGTAATTGCTTTATCGCCAATTATAAAAAAAACATTCATTGTGCCGCACTCTTGAATATATTTATGCTCAAAAGCATCCGTCCATAAAACCTGATCATATCCTTTTAGCTTTGCTTGAGCTGTAGCATACATAGCAGCTCCATAGTTACCTGCGGCTTTGGCATAACCCACTCCACCAGGTACCGCCCTAACATACTGCTCCTCTACATAAATTCTCATTGGTGTGTTATAATAAGGACCAGTTGGACTTAAAATAATAAGAAATTTATAGTCTTCACTAGGTCGAACGCCGATCATTTCATCACTACTGTACATAAAAGGACGAATGTATAAGGAATGATCTTCTTGATTAGGAATCCAATTTTGTTCAAGATTAATCAATGTACGCAAGCCCTCCATAAAGATATCCTCTGGTACAGTTGGCATTTGCATCCTCACTGCAGAAGCATTAAATCTCTTGATATTATCGTGTGGTCTAAAAATAAATGCCTCACCGTCTTTATTTTTATAGGCTTTTATTCCCTCAAAAATAGCTTGGCCGTAATGTAATGCCGCTGTTGAAGGATCCATCATAATTGGTTCATAAGGCCTAATAATAGGTTGTTGCCATTCGCCATTATGGTAATCCATCTCAAACATATGATCAGTAAAATATTTTCCGAAAGGAATATTCTCTAAACTTATTTGACTTAATTTGCTTTCTTTAATCTTTTTGATTTTAATTTCATCAGCTGCAGTCATAATCATTAATTTTACTACAAAGAAACAGAAAAAAACACCCTAAAAAAGATGATTTCATGAGTTTAGACAATTTTCAAATACCTATTAATTTATTGCCAGAATTATATAGCAATTCATTAGTACTGTTAGATGATAAACAACCAAAATCAATTTCTTTGATTCGGGATAATTTCGACTTCTTGGGTGGAAATAAAAAAAACATATTAATTCTGGTAAACGTTGCTGATTTTGTTCATCTTTCAGATGATAATTTACAATTCTTAACCAATGTACTTGCTGCCTGTAAATTAAGTATAGCTGATGTTGCTATTTTGAATCTACATCGACTTTCTCAGTATGATGAAATTCTGCTGAAAGATTTTTTCAAGCCCAATACAATAATTTATTTTGATATCGATTTTTCAAATTTAGATACCGTTATTCCAAATCAATTATATGAAGTAACAACAATCACAAACATTAATTATTTACGTACGCAATCTTTACAATTGATAGCTGAAAATATTGAAGCAAAAAAACAGCTTTGGAATTGTTTAAAAATGATCTTTGTATAAATGCTATTATGGAAAAGCTAATTTTTGCTACAAACAATAAAAACAAAGTTGCTGAAATCAGATCAGTGCTTGGAAGTGAGTTTGAAATTATAAGTTTAAAAGAAGCTGAAATTTTTATTGATATCCCCGAACCGCATGATACTTTAGAAGAAAATGCCAGAGAAAAATCATCGTTCATCTATGCATTAAAAAATCAGAATTGTTTTAGTGAAGACACTGGATTAGAAGTTGATTTTTTACACGGATTCCCTGGCGTAAAAAGTGCCAGATATGCAGGAGATAATGCGAGTGATCAGGAAAATAAAAACAAACTGTTGGAAGAATTACAGGAAAGTACGAATCGGAATGCCCAATTTAAAACTGTCATTTCATTGCAGCTGCATGGCAAAGAATACCAATTTACAGGGGTGTGCAAAGGAATTATTACAAGACATGAAAAAGGTGAAAATGGTTTTGGTTATGATTCAATTTTTATTCCTGAGGGAAGCAATAAGACTTTTGCAGAAATGGATATAGAAGAAAAAAATAAATACAGTCACAGAAAAAAAGCTACACAATTACTCATTCATTTTTTAAATCAAAAGAATGGCTAGAATTAAAATTATTACACCCGAAAAAATTATTGATACAATAAATATTCCAGTAAGAATTGGAGACATAAACTATGGGAACCATCTGGGAAATGATTCGCTCGTAAGCATCATACACGAAGCAAGAATAAAATGGTTAAGTAAAAATGGATATTCTGAAATGAATATAGGAGGATGCGGAACGATAATGAATGAACTCGCTGTAAATTATTTAAATGAATCTTTTTATGGTGATACTTTAATCATTCAGATAAGTATAGGAGAAATTAGTACCAGTAGTTTTGAATTATTTTACAACATAACTACACTCCGAGCAGATAAAGAATTGAAAATTGCAAAAGCAAAAACAGGTATGGTTTGTTATGATTATGAAAATAAAAAAATAACATCTATACCAAAAGCCTTTTTATCATTGATTGAAAACTAGATTCCTGCATTTATTTTTCATTCCAGATTTGCCAATTAGCTTCCGCTTGATTATGCAGCATTTCTTCTCCATTTTTTATTGTTGCCCCTTGCATACGACCCTTCTCTAAAAAAGCTGTAATGGAGGGAGTGTAAACAAGATCATACAATAGATGTTCTTTTCCAATGAATGAATAAGGAAGTGATGGTAGCTCCTCAATATTTGGAGTCATACCTAAAGGAGTGCAATTAATTATTATCTTGTATTCATGAATAATTTGTTGATTAAGCTCATTGTAACTTATGCTAACGTTTGAAACAGGAGTTCTACTGACAACTAAAAAATCGATGTTTAATTTTTTTAAAACAAACTGTACGGCTTTCGAAGCGCCTCCGGTTCCGAGAATTAATGCTTTTTGTGGATGAGGTTTAAGATAGGGCTTTAATGAATATTCAAACCCAATAACATCAGTATTATATCCAATCAATTCCCCCACTTTAATTTTTATACAATTAACTGCGGCAATAGCATTGCTTTTGTCGTCGATACTGTTTAAATATGGAATAATAGCCTCTTTGTAAGGAATGGTCACACACAATCCTGATAAATCAGGAAGTGAATTGATAAGTTGAGGAAAATCTTGGATTTTTTGTAAAGGAAATAATTCAAATGTTGCATCGGCTATTCCTTCCCGTTGAAACTTTTCTGTAAAGTATTTTTTGGAAAAAGAATGGCCCAATGGATATCCAATTAAACCATACAGTTTCATCATGGTTAATTTTATTTATTTAGATATAAATCAAAGGTGTCGCCTCTTAAGCCAATTCTCATTGCTTCTAATGGAATAACTTCATTCGGAGCGATGTTTCCAAGGTTCACATTACATCCAACCGTTTCTAAAAAATATAATTGCTGAGCTTTTTGAGGTGCTTCCCATAATATTTTTTCTGCAGGTATTTGAGTTAAAATTTCTTGAACTAATCCTTCTCTTACTTCTCCTGTACCTCTGTAAATTCCTACATTTCCCGCTTCTCTTGCTTCTGCAATAACATATTCAGAACCTGCATTTAATTCTGCTTTCATTAACTCTATCCACTTATAAGGAGGAATAATATGAGCTGCGTCTTTACTACCTACCTCACTCAACACCACTCCATGTTTACATAATTTTTCTATGTACCCACATTTTTCTGTATGAGGTATTGATATAGAACCGTCACTAACTTCCATATAGCTCACCCCAAATTCTTTACAAATAGAAACATAATCTTCAAATTGATTCCTTATTAAAAAAGCTTCAAATAACGTGCCTCCAAAATAAATAGGCATATTATAAGACTGATAAACAGCTAATTTTTCTTTTAAATTAGGCGTTACAAATGCAGTTCCAAAACCCAACTTCACAACATCAACATGTGGATTACATACGCTCATAAAGTTCTTAACTTCCTCAATACTTAAGCCTTTATCCATAACCATTGTGATGCCGGATTTTCTTGGTTTTGTTGTTCTTTCTGGTATTTGAGTTAGATTGAAATTCATTATTGGTAATTTTCTTTTATGTTTTTCATCTTGTTTTTCAAGAAACTATTGAATAACAAGATTATTTTAAAAAATAAATAATAATAGCATTAGTTTTTTGAATTGAATTTATCAAATAGATAAATACTCCAATTTTTGGCAAATATATTCAAACCGGAGTAATTTAATAACAGAAAGACAACTATTATTTTTTTGTCTTTTTATACTTTGCTAATAAATCAACTACTAATTGATTTTGTAAAATAGATGGATTTAATTCAATGAAATGCTTGACTAACTTAGGATTTACGTGTAATGCATTTTCTAAATATATGATTGCTTGTTTTGACTGACCACTTGCAAACAGAAATGCGCTTTGATAATAAACAAAAATTATTTTGGATCCGGTTTGTTCAAAAGCAATAGCCGCATATTCAAAACCATCTTCGTATAATTCTGCCTGATGAAAACAATTCAACAATTCAATCCAGCCATTGATGTTTTTTGGTCGCACTCTTACAACATTGCCTAAATAGGTAATAGCGTCTTCATAATTATGTAGTTCAAGATAACAGCGGCCAATTGCCAGATTATATTCTGGCTGCATGACGTAGATTTTTAAAGCAGTTTGCAATGATTTAATTGCATTGTTCCATGAATTTTCATGCATGTATGTACAACCAATTTTGTAATGCAATTGGGTGTCTTCAGGATTCAAATGAAGCGCTTTTTTGTAATTACTTCTAGCTTGTGTGAAGTTGTTTAGCTTATCATGACAATGGCCTATTGCTTCATATAATATTGACTCTGGTCTTGATAAATTAATTACTTTTTCTAGTGCCTCAATTGCTTCATTAAACTTTTTTAATTTGATAAATGCGTCCGCCATATTTCTATATGCATAATCAAATTTTTCCTCTATAGCAATAGCATATTGATAGGCATCAATTGATTTTTCATATAGCTTTATTCCTTGGTAAGCAGCACCCAGATTAAACCAGGCTAATTCATTAAATGGACTTTGATTGATGATGGTTTGATATAATTTAATGCCCTCTTCATTCCTTCCAGTAAAATCTGTCCAAAAACATATTTTATACAATGCCTCTTCATTTGACGAATCCAACTCAAGAATCATCCTCAAACAATCAAATACCTTATCAAAATATTCGTAATCATCATACACTTCGGTCAATTCAAACAACAAATTTACTTTTTCTTCTTGCTCGCAAGATTCAATTGCTTGATAAAAAACTTCATCGGCTTCCGTGTTTAATTCAAGTGCTAATAATGCATCGATTTTTATAATAAAAAAAGCGGAATCCTCGATGCCAAAATTAGATGCCATTTCAAGAATTTTTAAAGCATCTTCAAAACATCGAAGTGAAATTAAAATATCTGCTTTTTTAATTAACAAGGAAGTTGAATAAGGGAATTGTTCAATTGAGAAATTAACAGCTTCAAGAGCTTCAGTGAACTTTTCTTTTTCATTAAAATATTCAATAATGCGCTCAAATCCGTCTTCTTCTATATAGGTAAATGATCTCCCCGATTTCAAATTGTCGTAATTATGAAGTAATTCCTTCAATTCTTCCCTATCGTGTCGAAATGATTGATAACTCATAATGATTAAGTTTATTCAATTTAAACCAATTATTTTCAAATAACAATAATTTTTATGTAGGATTTTTTATTTTACTTTATTGTCACAGTTTAAGTCCAATGAAATTGGTTTTATATGGTTTTTATGGCCAATTCATGTTTTAAATCAATAAAAATTGATAAAAAATCACTAAAAAAAATTGGGATTTTATTTTTAATGAGTGTATATTTATGTTATAAAATTGGAACATTTTATGAATTCGTTTAGTAAAAAAATATTTTTCATCTGCATTGTGTTAGGTATGACTATGTTTGGCTATGCAGATAGAGGTATTAGAAGCAAATCGAGAAATAACATTTCATTAAATATCTCCTCTAATAAATCTTTTAAAAATTCATTGGCTATCAATTTGAAATCTGGTTTGAAATACAAAGGACTTTATTTCATTGATAACACAACAAATAATAATGAATTTTTTAGTAGTACAATAAGGACTTACCAAAAAGGCAATACAGTTTATTTGCTTCCAGAAAAAAACAAAAAAATCATTCCTGAAATTAAACAAGGCTACACTGGAATGAAACTTATTTTAAAGAAAGGATAATTCTTAGTTCCCTTTTTTATTCCCCTTTAATTCTTGATAGGAAATTACCCTATAACCTGAAGTTTTATTTATTTCGAATTTACCATTACTAATACTCTCTTCACTAAATTTACTCAAAGTATATTTATAGTTGATTCCATCCAATAACAAACTAATTTCCACAGGCAATCCATTTAATGATGGGAAAGAAAGATTATACTCTTTATTTTGGATATAAAAATCAGGCGAAAAATATATTACAACATCAGTTTCCTGTTTTTTAGAGATAGCTTTTTTGCAAGTGAATCCATTGATATTCTTTGTTTCATCAGTTATTGTAAAATCAGTATTCGCATATTTATTGTAGAGTTCTTTCCAATTTTCTTGTGTTAGTGTAATCATTAATTTTTGATCGCTGTAATCTTTCAAAATGATGCCAGTGGATTTCTTGTCATCATAAATGGCTGTCTCATTACCTAGTTTGGTTGAAAAATCGGATCTGATTTGGCCGCCTTTTATATAAAAGCTTGAAGTTGCACCATCAAACGACTTTATGAGGTTAGTGTTTGTATTCTTAGTTGTTGATGCTGTAATGGTATAAATTAATGTTGCTTCTTTAATAATTTTTTGGGCAATTATTTGTTGCTGAAAAAAAAGAAACAGCATAAATGGAATGAGTTTTTTTATTTCAATCATATAATAATTTTAAAGAAATGAATAATAAAAAATATTTCCGCCATTAAGTGTTATCCTTTTTTCTTCATGTCTTGAAGCTTTTTTTGACTTTCTTGCATTGCTTCAATACGTTCTTGCATTTTAGATTTTTTAACTGGCTTCTTTCTGTTTTCAGTAATTTCAACCATTATTTTATTATGATCAATGATGTATTTCTGAATTACAATTTGTAAAATTAAAGTTATGGTATTTGAAATAGTATAATACCAAGTAAGCGCTGAAGGTAATTTATTAAAAACACCCAATAGCATTACTGGAAAAATATATGGCATGTATTTCATCATTGGATTGCTGTTATCTTGCATGTTGCTCATCCCAAGAATTGAAATCAATAAACTCGTAATAACTGCAGTTAATGTAAATAAACTTACATGATCTCCATAAAATGGAATAGCAAAAGGCAATTGAGCAATTGAATCATAAGCAGCTAAATCATGTGCCCATAAAAAAGATTGGCCTCTCAAATCAATACTGGATTGAAAAAAGTAATATAGCGACATGAAAATAGGAATTTGAAGCAATGCTGGTAAGCATCCTCCCAATGGACTTACTCCTGCGCTTTTCCATAATTTCATTTGTTCCATGCCAAATGCTTGTTGATCATCTTTGTATTTTTCTCTTAAAGCATCTACTTCGGGCTTAAGCACTTTCATTTTGGCACCACTTAAATAACTTTTGTAAAGAATGGGTGAAGTAATAAGTCTGATTAATAAGGTCAATAATAAAATAACAATACCCATATTAGCAATTTGTTGTTCTAACCAACTAAATACGGGCAATAAAAAATGTCTATTGATATATTTAACAAAAGCAAAAATTCCTGAACCTAATGGAACCATATTCTCCATTTGATTATCATATTTTTTCAAAATATTGTAATCGCTTGGTCCAAAATACATTTGAAAAGGAATGATTTGCTTGGACGAAAATCCATTTAAAGGAACTTGAGCAGAAGTTGTTGTTCTGGCTAAATAATCTTGATGCGATGTATCAACAGGAACCGACCAATTCGCATTAACATTTTTGAATTTATTTTTAGAAATAATTGCATTGATAAAAAATTGTTGCTTTACACCAATCCAATTTAAATTTTCTGTAAATGTTTTGTTGTCAGGTTTTGAAACATAAGAAAAATCATACTTTTCTTTTTCCAAATAACAAATATGAGTTTGATTAGACTCGTAGGTTCTATCTTTTTCTATTAAATTGGTTTGAAGCTGCCAAATAAGATTAATGCTATTTTGACTAAACAATTGATCTGCTCCATACACTTCCATATCAAAATCTATCATGTAATCGTTAGGCTTAATTGTATAACGATGAATAATTTTTTTACCGCTTGAATCTTGCGCAACAAAAGAAAGTGTAGATGATTGATCAGCATTTACAACAACTGGCATTGGTTGAAAAATAATATCGGTAATTTCTGCAGACTGGTTTTGATTTACATTGATTCGATAATTCAATTTATTAAAGTCCCCCGACTGAAGAACAACCAACGAACTATCAAATTTTTTATACTTTTTTAAAATTACCGTTTGAGGTTGTGCACCCTTATTGGTAAAATTTATTTTCATAACCTCGTTTTGTAAAACAACATCCTGAAGATCAACTTTATTGTTTTGAAAAATTGATTTTGTTTGAACGGTATGGATGGAATCTGTTTTAAGAGAATCCAATTTTACTAAATTGCTATCTATTTTAGGTTGTAAAGCAGCAACCGAATCAGCAATTCGTTTTTGTTCCCCTTCATAGGCTAATCTGTTTTTGCTGTTTATAACAAACATTGCAATTAATAAAGCTCCAATAAGAACAAATCCAATGAGCGTATTTCTATCCATTCCCATAAATAAAATTTTGAGTATCAAAGGTAATCATAGAAGGTCAGAGTTTAAAATGAATAATCATTTAGTTGAATGAATTTTGAGTTAATGAAAATAAAAAAAGCCCTTAAAAAAGGGCTTTGTATTAAAATCTTAATCAGACTTCTTTTATTTTTTTCCTTTAGCTGCTGGAGCTGCTTTTGCTGCTGATGCTTCTTCTTGTTTTAATTGACGAGTCATAGCAATTGAAGCAATTGGAATTCTTGGAGAGTTCATTACTTCCATATTATCAGCAATAATATTTTCAACACGAATGTTTTCATTCAATTGAAGATTTGTTAGGTCTACTTCGATGAATTCTTTTAAATATTTTGGATAAGTTTTTACTTTGATAGACTTCATTTTGATAACCATCTTTCCCCCTGCTTTTACCCCTTCTGGAGTTCCAACATATTTTAAAGGAAGTGTAGCTATTACTTTTTTATCTTCAACCAATTCTAAAAAGTCAATGTGTATTAAAGCATCTGATACTTTATCAAATTGCAAATCTTTCAAAATGCAACGATAAGATTTACCCTCAACAGTAATGTTGGCTAACATAAACTCCGAAGTGTAAACAATTGATTTAAAATCAGCCGCAAGTGCTGAAAAGTTAACTTCTGACTGACCGCCATAAATTACAGCTGGTACGAGTTTCTGAGAGCGAAGTTGGCGGGTGGCTTTTTTACCGCTTTCGGTCCTCAGCTGACCTTGGATTGTAATTGATTTCATTTTTTATTTATTTTTTGTGAGGCGCAAAGATAGGGCTAACTAGGGAAAATCTCAATTATTTAGAGGATTAAATTCAAAAAAACGTAGATTCTACTTGATTTATTAGCCTTTTGGCATTCTTGACCTTATGAACAAACTATTGATGCTTTTATTTTCATAGGCATTTCTAAGTGCTATGGCAAATAACTCATCAGTTGAAAGCACTTTAATTTTATTCGTTTCTTTTTTTAATGGAATTGTATCACATACCACTAATTCTTCTAAAGCACTGTTTTCAATATTTTCATACGCAGCTCCACTTAATACAGGGTGTGTACAAAAAGCCCTAACGCTTCTTGCTCCCTTTTCCATCATCAATCCAGCACTTTTCGCAAGTGTTCCACCCGTATCGCATATATCATCTATCAATACAATATCTCTGTCTGTAACATCACCAATAACCACCATGCTTGAAATTTCATTGGCTCTTTTTCTATGTTTGTCACATATCACCATATCTACTTCGAAGAAAGAGGCCACTTCTCTAATTCTATTAGCGCTTCCTACATCTGGTGCAGCAAAAGTTAAATTAGTTAATCCTAAACTTTCAATGTAAGGAATGAAAACTGCCGATGAATCCAAATGATCTACAGGAATATCAAAATATCCCTGAATTTGAGGGGCATGTAAATCCATTGTAACCACTCGGTCGGCGCCAGCAGCTACCAACATATTGGCAACAAGTTTTGAACCAATTGCCACTCTGGGTTTATCTTTTCTATCTTGACGTGCATAACCGTAATAAGGAATAACTGCAATTACTTTATAGGCAGATGCTCTTTTAGCTGCATCAATCATCAATAATAATTCCATTAAATTATCTGTAGGCGCAAACGTGCTTTGCACTAAGAAAACAAATTTTCCTCTAATACTTTCTTCATATTCTACACCAATTTCTCCGTCACTAAATTGACTAATTTTAACTTTGCCAAGTTTTTCTCCAAACTTGTTTGCAATCTTTTCTGCTAAATACTTAGACCCTCTTCCGGAGAAGATTTTTGCATTTGATTCCATTGAAAAATATTAAGTGGGGTGGTGAAATTTGTTAAGCAAAAATACAGCTACTTTAGTTTAAATAATCTTTGTCTGTATGAAAAATGTTAACAAGCCATCCACATCAATTAAAAATTGGTCAAAAGATGATCAACCTTCAGAAAAAATAATGACACTAGGTGCTGAAGCTTTAAGTAATGCAGAATTATTGGCCATATTAATAAGAAACGGAAACAAGGGAAAATCTGCAGTAGAATTAGCAATGGAAATTTTACAAAAGAGCAAGAATAATTTGAATGAATTAGGCAAAATTGATCCTTATGAATTAAAAAAGATAAAAGGAATCGGCAATATAAAATCGGTAATCATTTTAGCAGCATTAGAGTTGGGAAGAAGAAGAACTAATACTAGCTTTCTCATTAAACCTGTAATTACTTCCAGTTCAGATGCAGCAGAATATTTAAAACAATTTATGTGCGATTTGTCGTATGAGATATTTGCCGTTTTATTATTAAACAGAGCAAATAAAATTATTCATTTTGAAGTGATAAGCAAAGGCGGAATTACAGGTACAATTGCCGACCCAAGAATTATATTTAAACATGCATTAGAAAAAATGGCCACCAGTATTATTCTTAGCCATAATCATCCATCAGGTAATTTGAAGCCAAGTAAAGCTGATGAAGAAATTACTAAGAAGCTTAAATTAGGCGCTTCGTATTTAGATATAACTATACTCGATCACATCATTATTAGTGAAGAAGGATATTTTAGTTTTATGGACGAAGGGATATTGTAGATTTACAAATCAACAATTTGAACATTCAGTTTTTTATCAAAAAAATATTTTTAAGCCTGTCCGGTTGGCCCGCCAAAAGTAAATGGAATTTCAACTGATTCCATATCTTGAATAGTTCCGTTTGCAGCTTCAAATTTTTTGATATTATCAATCATTGCTTTCATAAAACGCTTGGCATGAAAAGGTGTAAAGATAATTCTGTTTTTTACTTTGCTTTTTGGTGTGCCTGGCATTACGTTTACAAAATCTATAACGAATTCTGCATGGCTATGTGTAATGATTGCAAGATTAGCATATTGACCTTCTGCTACTTCTTCAGAAATTTCTATGTTGATTTGATTTTCAGCTGGTGTGTTTGTTGACATTTTTATTAATTATTGTTTAAGTTGGTAAATAGCATTTTTAATATTTCTTCTAGATTATTATTAAATCCATCATCATCCAATAATTCACTAAAATCTTTTATAGATTTAAATTCATTGATGATTTTATTTTTATTCAATTTTAATTTTTTAAACTGCTTTGTTAAGGAATCATAATAACAATAGCTATAGTCTAATGTAAATTGTCTTAATTCTGCTTGAATGTAATTTGTACTAACATAATCTAGGGTAGAATTATATGCTTTATAGAGACTAAATCTTTTTCCATTGTAAATAACTTGTAAGAAAGAACTTTTAATAGATGGACTTATTAATTTAGAACTGTAAAATAATAAATCGCTTTTTAATGTATTTGATTTAGACTTGAATAAAATAAAAGAATCTATTTCATTCGCCGGTTTTAAAAAAGCTTTTGATGAATTAGAAACATATACATCTAATTGCTGGGTATACGTGTTATAGCTTAATTCTATGTTTTCGGATTTATCCTTACTAGCATATGCGCTTCCTTTAATTTTTTCGCCATATAAATAGGATGTGCCTATTACTTTAAAATTACCAATTTGTTGATAGGTACCATCTCCTCCTTTTTCGAGCATTACTTTTAAATATCCAGATGCAGGATCTGTATAACTAAGTGCTTGAGAAAACAATAATGTAGTGCTGAATGAAAATAAAAGTATCAGGTAAAGTGATTTCATTTTTTGGATTTTTAATTACAATTAAAAACGGGTTACAAATGTAACCCGTTTTATAAAATAAATTATGATAAAAAATTAACGTGGTCCAATATATTTAAAAGATTGAGTCCATTCACGAGATGTAGTAGGATCAAATTGTCCACCCACATATCTATAACCCCATTTAGCTTCTAAAATCTTTGTAGCTGGGTCGTAATGAGAATCAAAAGTTGGATTCATAGCATAAAAAGTAGTAGCGCCTACAAATGCATTTTGAACCGTTACTTTATTTGTAACTGGATCAATAGTGTATTCAGGTTCTTGACTTCCAAAATATTGTAATCCTCCATTTAAAAGAGCAGGATTTGCAAACAAATTAGCAAGAGGCCAAAAGATTTTGCAACTATTAGGTCCTGTTGTTTGTAGTTCAACTTCTGTAACATCACCATCGTAATTTGGATTTAAAGAAGGATGGAAATTGCTGAATGTTAATTCATAAACGCCATCAAATCTATTTTTAATTGATAAAATCAATAGGCATTTATCCATATTTTTTGCAATTGTTATTCCATTGCTTGCTGAAATTATTCTTAATCCAATAGCGTATTTTTTGTTAGGATCTAAACCTGTTGTTGAATCCACAGATATACTTACAGTTGCATTTTGTGAACCTTTAACAATGTTAATATCTGTAGATGCAATATGATACAATGATGGATCTAAAACTTCAAGCGGATCTTTTCCAGATGTAGCATCATAATCTGTAAGAATTGTATTATCTACAGACAATTTAGCATGAACATCTTCTGCAGTAAAAGTTGAATTAAAGAAATAACCAACAACAACAGTACTAGGACTGATTGATTGACTAGAAGTTGTAACATCTAATCCGATGTTTTTTACATAATTGGCACCCCCTTGTAAATTAAAACCAACACCTGGAGGAGAACTTAATGCAGGATCTTTGGTACCGTATTCAAAATTGTCAAATCCCTTGTCTTTAAGACAACTTGTATTTAATAATACAATTGAGGATAATAAAATGATTGCTAATTTTTTCATGTTCTTATCTTATTTATAATTAATTAATTTAAATCCCAGAATACACGTGAAAATGGATACGAACCTAAAGAAGGTTGAGCACCAACATTTACAGGATTGTACAAATATTCATTTTGTGGGTATAACAATCTGCAAGGTATTTCTGTTTTGGTATTTGATGGAGATACTGAAATAGCAGGTCCTGCATCAAATCCTGTAGAAAATCCATATTGAAAATGGTGTTTTGTAGCAGACATGTCAATTCTTCTGTAATCACTCCAAACTTCATAAGGAGCAATTGCATTTAATGCAAACCATTTTTGAGATATAATTGTATATAATCCACCTACTGCACCATTACCTCCAGCACCAGGATATTCGCTTGCAGTATAGTCAACGTCAGCATAACCAGCATTAAATGCTATATAATCAGTAGCGTCTGTTGAAGTTTCTCCTAAACTTATAAATGATGCTGTAATACCATTTTCTAATGTAGTTTGTGCATCACCACTAATAAAATTACGATTTATGCATTCTGCTTGTAAAAAATAAGATTCTGCAGCAGTTAAAATTCTTTGTGGTTGATCTACACCTCTATATGCACCAGCACCAATACCAGATAAAGTTGCAGCTGCATTTTCAGTAGCTGATGGAAGACCATAAGCAACTCCACGATATTTTCCACCAACAGTAGTATAAAAATCAGAAGCTCTAACATCACCATTGTAAAGATAATATCCATCAACAGGCGTAGCTGCAGCTCTGTCTCCTACTGCATAAATATTTGCTTTGTAATATACAGAATTTGAAGTTGGAGTTCCTGCATCATCTGCTACATACAAGTTGTAAAAAGGATTTCCTTTATCTGATTGATAGCCAGGATTAACCTCTGCATCTTCAGTAATAAATTTGCTTCCTTCTGCATCAATTATAGCAAACTCTCTTTCAATATCAGCTTTTGGCATGGCATAAGTAGCATCTGTACCAACAGAACCACTAGTGTTCTTTTCCAATCCGCCATTCATCATTTTTGTTAAAATTCTTAATTTTAGTGTATTTGCAAATTTAGCCCACTCAACTTTCATTGAAGCAATTGTGGCATCTGGGTTCATTAATGTGCCATACATAATGTCATCATTAAGAATATTTGCATTTGGACCTGTTTTAGATTCATCGGCTGTTTTGATATGATCAATAGCAGTATCTAATTGTCTTAATAAATCTTTGTAAATATCTAAACCGTTATCATACTTAGGAGTAGTTACAGCACTTCCTTTTAACGCTTGGCTATAAGGAACGTTGTTATAAATATCCACTAACAAAGCAAAATTATGAGCCTTCATAATTCTTGCGATTCCTTCATAGAAAGAAGCACCTGCTTTTGAAGCTTGAATTTGCATTGTTTGATAGTCGTATAAATTATCGTACATACCAGACCAAATTCCAGATTGGAATGAAGTGGTTAATTCATACGTTTCTTCTTGAGTATTTGGAGCATACGTTCCTGAACGTGCCCAATAACCTAAATAACATTGCAACCAACTCCAGTTTCTTGCTACAATTCTAGCAGTGTTGTTCTGTGCTGAAGGCAAAATTACATTGTATGCAATTGTGCTATCTGTTGCATTGTTAGGATCTTTGTTGATGTTGAAGTCTTCTTTGCTACAGCTGGATAAGCCCATCATAAAGGCACCAGCAATTAATAGAAGAATTATTTTTATCTTTTTCATAATCTAATATATTGTTTATTAAAATTGTAAAGTAATGTTTCCGCCGAAAATTCTTGTTGGAGGTGTGTTATTTAAATCGTTAACCCCTTGAGCATTTCCAGTATTGTTTGAGAACTCAGGATCAGTCCATTGATTGGTTTTTGGTAACCAAGTCATTAAGTTTCTTCCTGTAATTGCTACACTCATACCTTTAATTCCTTTTTTAGCAAATAAAGATTTCGGTAAAGTATAAGTTAAAGCAACTTCTCTCAATTTTGCAAAAGCAGCACTACACAAATAATTTGAATTTGCAGAAGTATTTCTTGCTTGTGACCAGAAATTATATCCACCACTTTGAGTATAAACAGTTTTGTTCTCAACATAAGCTCCTGTCGTAGGATCTTTGTAAACTGAATTAGGGAAAACAAATGGTTGACGTGCATTGTAACCTGATCTATATGAAATACCAGAGAAATCCATATTAGGTCCTATTCCACTGTACATTTGATTTCCTGTTCTGTAATCACCAACAATACTTAGAGACATGTTTTTAACAGTTAAAGACAATGTAGCTCCAAAAATGTCTGAAGGTAAAGTATTTCCAAATTTAGTAGTCACTGAATTAACCGTTGGATAACCTGTAGTTGCGTCAACAATTACACGGCCTTTGTCATCTCTAACATAGTCAGTTAATTTGAAAGTATATGCTGCTTCACCAACAATGATAAAGTTTCCATTTCCTATACCTAATTCTTTAACTCCATCAACAATTGCATCTACTTTATTAGTTTGATGAGTATAGTTTAATTTAAGATCTGCTGATAATTTACCAACTTTTACAAGTGGTGTTAATTTCAAATCTAATTCTAAACCTTTATTGGTAAAATCAGCTGCATTCAACAACGCACTTGGATAACCAGTAGCCGCTGAGTATGCAACAGTGATAATTTGATTTGTATTTCTTTGTTTGTAGATAGTAGCTTCTACGTTTATTTTATTTTGTAACAATCCAAGTTCAAAACCTGCTTCCTGATTTTTTACAAATTCAGGTTGGTAGCTAGATTGTCTTAAAGTATTGTTTGCAGAGAAACCAATTAACGTACCATAAGGGAAGCCATTTTGTTGAGTATACGTATTTTCAAGGCTATAAGCACCTAAGTTTACGTTACCCGTTTTAGAAATTGCAGCTCTTACTTTTAAATAAGAAATAGCTTCAATTTTCTTTAATTTAGGAAAGGCTTCATTTAATAAAACCGATCCACTCACACCAGGATAGAAGAAGCTGATTTTGCTAAAGTCGTAGTTATATGGATTAGCTAATCTGCTATCAATATCATTACTTCCAGTTACTTCAAGGAAAGCCCAGTTTTTATAACCAACTGATACTTTTCCAAAGAATCTTTCTAATCTAGTTTTAGAATTTGCTTCTCCAACAGTTGGTTCGCCTTCACGAACACTGATGTTAAATACTTCTGGAATTCCTAAGTTATCAGAACTTGTAGAAATTGATTTTGAATTTGTTTCACGGTAAGACTGACCAACTAAGGCATCAAATTTAAAATCACCTACTTGTTTTTTGAAAGTAGCAAATAATTCAGAGTTTAATCTGCTTGAGTATGATGAACCATCAATTAAAGCAGCAGTTATATCAGAAGCAGCAACTGATTTACCGCTTTCTTTTGCAAATGCACTATATGTATAAGCTCCTTGAGTTGACTTATATGAAGAACCTGAATAAGTAGCACCTAAACGATATGTAACGTTTACAGCAGGAGATAATTTATAGTTGAATTCTAAATTTCCTAATAAATCATCTGAACGACCTTTATCTCTGAAGTTGTCTACACACCAGTATGGATTGTAGTAATAATCATTGTAAAATCCATCAGGACTTGACCAAAAATCAGTTTTCCAATTTTTGTACTTAGTCACTGGAATTTGCATTGGTGTGTTGATTAAATTCCAATAAGGAGCATAATCTCTTCCATTTCCAAATTGATTACCTGCATTCACATTGTAATTACCCAATGTGTATTGTAAATTGAAGTTTGCTTTAAAATTATTGCTGAATTCTTTGATAGCACTCATTTTAGCAGATACTCTTTTGTTTACATCACTTGGCATAATACCTTTGATATCTACGTTTTGAGCACTTAAATAAAAGTCACCTGTAGCAATAGAAAAATCTGTTTGATTGGTAACACCAGTATTCCAGAAGTTTCTTTTTTCATCAGGACGAGCAACATAAGTTACTTTATTTTGAATTCCGTTTGGACCATCACGACCAATTTGTCTTAATGAACCATCGAATGCATCTCCATATCCTTGGTTTTCAATAGGATCATACACACCATTGTGGTTATCATCTTCAGATGAACCAGAACCAAATTGAGATTGGAATAAAGGCATAAATGCAACTTTTTCCAATTGAATAGTATGACTTAAAGTAACAAGTGGAGTTTGTTTAGAACCTTTTTTTGTTGTTATAACAATAGCTCCGTTAACCCCATCAGGACCATAAATAGCCGTTGAAGACGCTGATTTAAGAATAGTTACATCAGCGATATCATTCGGGTTAATTGATGAAATATATCCTAATGATACTGGAACTCCATCCAATACAAGCATTGGTTGGTTATTACCTGTTAATGATCTGATACCACGAAGAGTAATTCTTGTATCAGCAAAAACACCATTGTTTACAGTTTGAATGTTTAAACCAGATACTTTACCGGTTAAACCATTTTGAAGATTTACAACTTTAGCTTGTGTTAATTCAGGTGCTTTTACTTTTGCAGTAGAATAACCCAATTCTTTAGCTTGTCTTTGAACACCAAGTCCTGTAACAACTACAGCAGACATTTCTTCTGTCTTTCTTTCAAGAGTTGCAGCGACAATGTTTCCTGTTGGATTGATTTTTTGTGCATCAAATCCTACAGCAGTGATCGTTAAAGTAGACTTATTGTCTTTAACTTTAATTGAAAAGTTACCATTAGCGTCAGATTGAACTGCGTTTTTGGTACCTGATTCAGTAACAGTTGCAAACTTTACTGGTTCACCCGAGTTGTCTTTTACTTGACCTGAGATCACTCGAGATTGTGCGAAAGTCAGTATAGAACTGAACATTAACACGGCGAATAATGTTAGAAATCTTCTCATGTGCGGTTAATATTGGTTTAATGAAACATAAAAATAAGGATAATTTCGTTTCAACAAAAAAAATGTTAATTATTTAATCTTAGGACGAAGATCATGTGTGCTTTTTTTGCGATGACTTATAAGCCTATGTAATCAGAAAAGAAAAGTCAATTTGCATTTTAAAGTTGTGTTGTAATTTGATGCTGAGTCATTGTAATCCTTTATTGATTGATATTTCGAAGGAATGATTGTAGTGGAAAATTTAAGATCAAAGGTGCTTTTTTTAGAAATATTAAATTGGCTGATCAAAAAAAACCGCTTCCCTTTTTCATAAAAAAATTCTGTAAAAAAATCATTAAAAACATCAATCTCATTAAAATATATTCTACTATGATAGCTTGTTGTTTCAAAAATAAAGGCTCCAACTTTCAAAATAATCGATGGATTTTTAATATTGCACTTCAAAACACTAGCCATTAAAAAGCCATAATCCTTATAGTAGTCATCCCTTACAACGGTATTTGTTTCTATTTGATTCATAAAAATCAACTGTTTATTAAATATGTATTTAAGCTGTAACCTAAACGTAGACTGTATGGGTAATTTATTGATGCCGTTTAATTGGGTAGATGTCCATTCGTTTATGTTCTTTTGGCTGTACCTGAAATTGAATTCAGATTTTTTAGTAGGCTTGTAGAATAATTGTATCAAATAATCTGCGCCGCTTAAGGGTTTGGTAACTCCATATTTTAGCCATCTGAATTTAAAAACATCTACATAAAGATTTGATTGTAGCAATTTATTAGGCTTGTATTGCAATCCAATGTAGCAACCATCAAAACCAATTGGGTTTGTTTGTCCGAAAATATTTGCTTGATATGCTTTGTAAGTGTTCGACACGTTTCTACATAATAAACTCAAATCAATTTTTTTATCCAAACTAATTAATGCTCCGTTTATTGAAGCCATTGATTTATTATTTGATAAAGCTGTTTCTCCGAAAAAATGAATATTCAGAAAAGTGTAATCATAAGATAAACTACAATTTTGTATTGTCTTTCCAGTTGAATCATACAATTCGCTTGGATTGTCTCCTTTAACAAATTCGTGTTGAAATTTTGAATGGACAAAATTGAATGCGATTTGTGCTGTTTTAAATTGTTTTGAAATTACACATCCAAATTGAAATAATTTTTCATTATGTTTTCTGCTAATCTCACTTGCCGTTCGATGTAATCCTGAAGTTAAAATTGAACTGATTTGATTCGACTCATCAACAGAAGTATCATTGGTAAAATTTGCATCTAATTTATTTTGTGAAACAAAAAAACTCAAGCCGTAATTAAATTTAGATAAACTCACACCTATGCCTCTGTGAAAATTATTCTCCCCTATTGAATGATACGGATTTAAAACAGGCATCTGCTTTTTTATAGAAAGCACATCAGCAGATTTGGATAAAGAAAAAGATTGCCAATGACATAATCCTTGTCCCATATTAATTAAAAAATCTCCTATCGCTAACGATTTTAAAAATCCATTGGGTTTTAGAAAGATATGTGCTGAATAAAAATCAAAACCTTTTTTCTGAGCGCCATTAAAAAAAGATTCGCCAGCGTCTTTGTCGGCTCGTAGACCATATTCTAGAATGTTTTTAAAGCGATATTCATATTTGATAAAAAAATGAAAAGGGTTGAAACTTTTTAAATTAAAAGCATTTATTGAATCTGATTGATTAGCATTTTTAGAATTGATATTTTGTTCTAAACAATTTATAAAATTAAAATCGCCATCTGTAAAAGCTTCATTAATTTTTTTGCTGGATATTTTGTTTTGGGGCAGATAAAAAATTTCTTTTGCAATCTCAATTGTATTTGCATCCCAAGAAGGAATAGATTGAAGTTCATATAAACTTATAAAGGAGCCCATTAACTTTCTGTACTTTATAAAATCATCATTTTGAATTGGATTTAAAAAAAACAAAACGGCTAAATCATCCTTCGTTGTTTCATTTACATCCAATGGATTTTTTTTGTATTGCAACAGTAAATTAAAAATGCTTTCGTCATCATTTGAAAATTCTTCGATGAGCTGATTTTGGGATTCTATATTTTCCAGTAAAGTTGATTGAGATTGCTCTTGTGATTTTGTAGAAAGATTTAGTAACAAAAAAGCAATTAAAATATTCGCGTATTTAAACATTTTTTTATTCTTAATTATTGCTACATAAAAATCCTGATGAAAAGCCAAGTCCTCCATGATGGTTAACTACTATTTCTATATTCATTTTCTTTAATTGAAGTAATGTCGATATACCAACAGCATTAGTTTTAGTATTAAAATTCAGATTAAAATCTACTCGTTTTTTAAGTGTGTAATGAAATTCATAATTGAAATATGCAGGATTGTTTTCTTGCACTACTATATTTATTGCAGCATTGAATTGATTTGTAAAATCATACCCTATACCAAATGAATGAGTAGTTAAAAACGATTGAAATAACGGTTGATTGTTTTGTTTTAATTTTAAATGATTAGATGAAATACCGACTACTACATTCGGAGGTAACTGAATGGTAATTCCAACGGATCCATTCAAGCGAAAAACTGATTTGCTATCAGGTGAATTTATTATGTAAGATTGTATTCCTGCACCAATTGAAAAATCATTGGAAAGTTTTTGTGCACAATAAATATTGATTTCATTTTCTCTATAATCTATCCATTTTTTATTCGATAACTCAACTCCATAATATTGGTTATTAAACTTTTTCAAAAAAATAATTTTGCAAGCATTTAATTTTTCAATTGAAAAATAATTTTGAGCAAGAAGGGCAATTATAAATGACGCTTGCTTTGTTAAACTCGCAGAATTTTCTTGATAATCTAATACACTATTTTGATTAATAGAATATACTTTTTCAATGGGTAAATCATAAAATTGTGCTGTAGCACTAAAGCTATTTAATAATAAAAGAAATTGGAGTAGTTTCATAATGTATTAAAAGCTTTCGATTGAAAGCTATTTTTGCAATTAATAATTTGCCTTTAAAACGATTGATGATAAAATACTACCGCAAATTATTCTTAGAGATAAAATTATGACCAGTGTAATCCTACTCAAATACAGCTATTTTTCATGTTTAATCATGGTGATTTACTGCAATTTTTAAGTGCTATTGTATAGAAATCTTAACTACTTTTGCCCTATGCAAATTTTAGAAGGAAAAATTGTCTCTGAATCTCTCAAAAATATTTTGAAAGAAGAAGTTATACAATTAAAAATAAAAGGTAAAAGAGTTCCGCATCTTGCTGCCATATTGATTGGTGAAAATGGAGCAAGTGAAACCTACGTTGCAAGTAAAATAAAAAATTGTGAAGATATTGGTTTTAAAAGCTCATTAGTTAGACTTGAAGAAAATATAGATGAAAGTATTTTAATAGACGAAATTATCAAATTAAATAATGATGTAACTGTTGATGGAATTCTTGTTCAACTGCCTCTACCTAAACAAATTAATGAGCAAAAAATAATTTCACTCATCGATCCATCGAAAGATGTTGATGGGTTTCATCCCATTAATATGGGTAAATTAGTTTTGGGAGAAAGCAGTTTTATTCCGGCTACACCTTATGGAATTATGTTGATGCTAGAATATTACAATATCAATACTTCAGGAAAGCATGCAGTAGTGATTGGAAGAAGCAATATCGTTGGAAGACCAATGAGTATTTTATTAAGTCAACAAAAGCAATATGCAAATTGCACCGTAACGCTTTGCCATAGCCGAACAGAAAATTTAGTTTCCTATTGTAAAGAAGCCGACATCATTGTTGCGGCATTAGGCATACCTGGATTTTTAAAAGCCGATATGATTAAACCCGGGGCAATAGTTATTGATGTAGGCATTACGCGTGTTGAAGATTCCTCAAAAAAATCAGGCTTTTCAATCAAAGGCGATGTTGATTTTAATGCCGTGGCTCCTTTATGTAGTTATATTACTCCTGTACCTGGTGGCGTTGGGTTAATGACGATAACTGCATTATTAAAAAACACATACAACGCATATTTACAAAGAAACTCCTTATGACTTCCATCAATCAATACCCAAATGATTCACTTCCAGTAATGGAACATTTTTATACTATTCAAGGCGAAGGATTCCATCAAGGAAAAGCAGCTTATTTTGTTAGACTTGCAGGTTGCAATGTGGGTTGTGTATGGTGTGATGTTAAAGAAAGTTGGGATGCCAATGCTCATCCACTTATGACCATTAGCGATATCCTCTCACAAATTAAAAGTAAAACTACATCAGGCATTGTTGTGATAACAGGTGGTGAACCATTAATGCATCCTTTGGATCAATTAACTACATCACTACAAGAAGCAGGTTACGAAACCAATATAGAAACTTCAGGTTCTTATACCATGAGCGGTGCTTGGAATTGGGTTTGCCTTTCTCCTAAAAAATTTAAGGCGCCATTGGATGAAAATTTGCAGTACGCTAACGAATTAAAAGTGGTTGTTTTTAATGAATCGGATTTTAAATGGGCAGAAATATATGCTGAAAAAGTTGGTAAAAATTGTAAGTTGTATTTGCAACCAGAATGGGATAAATCAGCAATTGTAATGCCTTTAATTGTGGATTACATAAAGCATCATCCGCAATGGGAACTTTCGTTGCAATTACATAAATTTATTAATGTACCTTAAAGATTATAAACCCAATAGTTTTTTATTCTTAATTCACTTCCATGAGCGCTAAAATAAAATTGTTTATTTTATTAGCATTTACATTTTTTGTAGAGACTTCCTTTGCACAATGGTACGACCCAGATAAAGTAAGTAAAAAAGCAACCGCCATTTATGAAAAAGCATATGAATTGGCAAGAGAAGAAAAATTCCATGAATCCATAGAAAAAATAAATGAAGCTATTGCCATATATCCAAATTATGTGGAAGCATACCTTTCACGTTCGGGAATTTATGCTGAATTAAAAAACTATCAGGCATCTGTAAATGATTATAAAAAAGCATTTGCAATGGATAGCATTTTTTCTGAAACATATTATTTACCTTATGCCATTTCGTTAGCAGGAATCGGAGATTTCGAAAATGCACTTAGATACATAAATTTATTTTTAGCCGATAAGCATCTGAATCAACAAAGTATTAAAGCAGGTAACTACAGGAAAAAATGTTTTGAATTCGCATTAGAGTACAAAAAAAATCATCCCGATCAAACGTATCAATTTGAACTTGTAAATTTAGGCGATAGCATTAATTCAAAGTCGTTAGAATATTATCCCTCCTTTACCATTGATGGCAAAGAACTGATTTTCACAAGAAGAATAAACAGTCAAGAAGATTTTTATCAAAGCAACCTGATTGATGGCAAATGGTCTAAAGCAAAGCCTATTGAAGGAGATATTAATACCGAATTCAATGAAGGTGCTCAAAGCATATCGCAAGATGGAGAATGGTTGATTTATACAGGATGCAATTATCCGGAAGGCATGGGGAGTTGCGACTTATACATGTCTCATAAAATGAAAAATGGAAGTTGGAGTATTCCTGAAAATCTAGGCTCATTAATTAATTCGGATCAATGGGATTCTGGTCCATCTCTTTCTCCAGATAAAAAAGATCTCTATTTTTCGAGTAACCGTTTTGGTGGGTACGGAGGGAAAGATATTTGGGTTACCCACAGAGCAGCAGCCGGTTACTGGACTAGGCCTGAAAACCTAGGACCAACAGTCAATACCGAAGGAAATGAATCTTGCCCTTTTATTCATGCCGACAATCAAACCCTTTATTACAATAGCAACGGACTACCCGGTTATGGGACTACCGATTTATATAGGACTAAAAAACTAGATAGTGCCGAATGGAGTGAGCCTGAAAATCTGGGTTATCCGATAAATACCATTGATGATGAAGGATCGCTAATTGTGGCAGCTGATGGAAAAACTTGTTACTATGCAAGTGATCGTTTCAACGAAGAAAATGGTTTGGATATTTACAAATTCACTTTACGAAACAACATACAAGCACAAAAAACGGATTGGATAACAGGAAGGGTTTTCAACAAAAAAACAAATGAAGGGCTACCCTCAACCATTGAATTAGCCGATGTAAAAAAACAAAAAATTATCTCCTCCATTCAAACCGATGAAAATGGAAATTACATGATTACAATTCCAACAGGAAATGAATATTCATTTTCGGTCAATAGAAAAAGTTATCTGTTTTACTCAGATAATTTGTTTTTAAAAAATGAAGACACCATCACCAATTACTCAAAGAATATTGCCCTCACTCCTATTGAAACAGGTGCAAAAATTATTCTCAAGAATATATTTTTTGACAATAATAAATTTGAACTCGTGCCTACTTCAGCATTGGAATTAGAAAGAGTGTACAAGCTTCTTAGCGAAAACCCTAGTTTATCTTTAGCGATACTTGGGCACACTGATAATTCAGGAAATAAGGAAAAAAACAAACTACTTAGTTTAAACAGAGCACAAGCCGTAGTTGATTTTTTATCGAATAAAGGAATTGATAAAAAAAGATTAATTGCAAAAGGAATGGGGGATACAATGCCTATAGATTCTAACACTACTGAGCAAGGGAAAAGCAACAATAGAAGAACAGAAATAAACATTATTTCTAATTAAGGATAGCCTTATTATTGCTCTTTATGAGTAATGATATTTTATATCAAATTGCATTAACACAAATTCCAACCATTGGAGATATTCACGCAAGAAAATTAATCAGCATTTTTAATTGTGCTGAGACAATTTTTAAAACACCCAAAAGTAAACTTGAAAAAATTGAAGGAATTGGTAGTGTAAGAGCTTCTGCTATAAAATCTTTTAAAAACTTTAGCCGCTTTGAACAAGAAATAAAGTTTATTGATAAACATAGTATACAACCTTTATTTATTTCTGATCCTTCCTATCCAAAAAGGCTTTTACATTGTGTGGATGCTCCTGTACTCTTATACAGCAAGGGTTCTATAGATTTAAATAAAGGAAGAATGCTGTCAATTGTTGGCACTAGAAATAATTCCGAGTATGGCAAATGGATTTGTCAGAAAATAATAAATGAGATAAAACATTTAGATGTTGTAATCATAAGCGGGCTTGCATATGGAATTGATACACATGCACACAAATATGCGTTGGAAAATAATTTACCAACCATTGCGGTATTGGCTCATGGGTTAGATACCATCTATCCCTATAATAATAAATTATTGTCGGAAGATATTATTAATAAGGGTTGCCTACTTAGCGAATTTCTGAGTGGTACAAAACCTGATAAACAAAATTTCCCAAAAAGAAACAGAATAACTGCCGGACTTTGTGATGCCTTATTAGTTGTAGAATCTGGTAAAAAAGGAGGGTCTTTAATTACTGCCGACATTGCAAACAGTTATAATAAAGATGTTTTTGCAACTCCTGGTAGAATTACAGATGCTTCATTTGCGGGTTGTCATGATTTAATCACATCAAACAAAGCGCATCTCATCAGTAGTGGAAAAGATATAATTGATATAATGAGTTGGCATGAATCGAAAGTGATTAATTCCAATAAGCAAACTCAATTATTTGTGGAATTGACTGAAGATGAAAATAAAATCATTTCTGTTTTTGAAAATAAATCATCGCTTCATTTTGAACAGATTTGTTTTTCGAGTGGATTTACTGTTAGTCAATGTTCTTCCATTTTATTGTCGCTCGAAATTAAAGAAGTGGTTAAGGCTTTACCAGGAAAAATGTATGCATTGTTGTAAGAGAATAGTATTAATACCTTTTTATTTGCTAATTTTATTTAGTACAAATCATTTTTATGAAAAAAATTATTCTGATTAGCATTGTTGTATTTAGCATGAATGCTGTTTCTGCTCAATTAAAAAAATTAAGCATAGAAGATGCTATGATTAAAGCAAGAACAACATTAGCACCTGAAAATTTAAAGCAACTACAGTTTATAAAAGGAAATAAATCTGCTTATGTATATCTAAAAAAATTGAATGGAGTAGACACTTGGATGAGTAGTGATTTTGAAAATAAATCAGAATCCATCTTATTTGATTTGTCACAATTCAATCAAAAATTAAAAGCGTTGCAATTAGATACTGTTAGCAGCATGCCTGCTATT
>CANGGD010000014.1 GCA_947453295.1 Chitinophagaceae bacterium
AATCCTTTTGAACTCCCGCTTTTAAATAAAAGTCTTTTATTGAAGAAATTATATTGAGGATTAAAGTAGTTCTTCCATTCATTATTATTTCAGGATAATTTACGATAGCCCCATAATATAATTTATCGGGGATGTCTTTAATCACATCAATAATATTGAAAATTTGCACTCCTTGGGTTTTAATATCCATGCTTCCATCTTCATAAACCGTTGTTATTTCTTTTATTTCAATTAGAGTACCAAAATCAGAGATTTTATTTTCAATAATTGAAGGGATACCAAAATGTTTTTTCTTTTCAAAACATTCAATAATAAGCTGTTTGTATCTTGGCTCAAAAATGTGAAGATTTAATTTTTCGCCAGGGAATACTACAATTGGTAAAGGAAAAATGGGTATGAAGTTGGTCATAACTTTTTTGAAGAGTTGTCGAATTTCAATTTCTAATTTTTCTTAAAAAGAGTAAAGAACTCTTTTTTATAAGCATTTACAGAATAATCGGCAATTATTTTTTTTCTAGCATGTAAACCCATTTCTGTTCTTAATTGTTGGCTGGTCAATAACTGTTCTAATTTTTCGGTCCATTCTTCAACATTCTCCAATACGTAACCATTGATATTATGATCAACAACTTTTTTGTTTGCACCAACTGCGCTTACTACTGCTGGTATTCCTAAGCTCATGTATTGTATAGCTTTAAATGCGCATTTTCCCATTTCGAAATCACTGTTTTTCAATGGCATAATGCCAATATTTATTTTCAACAAATCATCAATCTCTGTATTTAAATCCCATTTTTTAAATTCATAATCAATAGTTTTAAAATCCGGGTTTTTATCAGCAATTATTAAAAAAGTAAAATTGTATTTCTTTTTTAATGAAGCCAAATAAGGCAGTATGATTTCAAGGTTATAAAAATTGGTAAAAGTTCCTGTCCAACCAATAACTATAGGGGTTTCGTTTTGATTTTTAATTCTGTTATGATAATTTTCAGTATCTACAATAGTTGGAATAATTCTAACATCTTCGCAATGATTCTTAGCGAAAGTGGCTAAAAATGAATTTCCTACGGTAACAATTTGGCTATAAGAACAAATTTTAGAAATCTTCCAATTGCATTTTATTTTAGCTGCAAACGGGTTAACAACAGATGAAGTAGGAATCCAAATAGCATCATCGAAATCATAAATCAGTTTCTTTTTAAAGACTTTTGCCATAATCCACTCTAATATTGGAGGTCCAACTGGAGCGGATTCTCTATGTATGTAAACGTATTCATATTTAAATAAGGTTGGAAGTATAGCACACCTTTTTAATAAACCTAGTATAATATTTGTTGATTTATTAAAAAAATTACCTTTATTAAATAGACTTGTCCATGAATTAGCATCAAAAAAGGGCTTAATTATAAAATCTATATCATGTTGAGTGGAAAATGGAAGAAATATTTCAAATCTGAATCGTTGACTTGGGTTGATATGAAGTGGTGCTCTTGTGAGTACTAATACTTTCAAAAGTTTTCTATTTTTGGCCAAAAGTAGTCAACTTATATCAAATTGCTTACAATAATAAACGATATTTTATTTCAAATTTTTCTTGGTTATTAATAGTGATTGAATTCCAGTTTTATGAGTGTTTTCCTTAGTTTTGCAATTGAATTTTTTTTATGCAAACTATCCTTATCACAGGAGGCGCTGGATTCATTGGATCTCACCTCACAAGACTATTTGTTACTAAATATCCCGATTACAAAATTGTAAATCTGGACGCACTAACGTACGCAGGAAATTTGATGAACCTTAAAGATATTGAGGATTCCTCCAATTATACATTTGAAAAAGGAGATATAACGGTTGCTGAATTTGTAAACTCGCTGTTTTTAAAATATGCATTTACGGGTGTATTACATTGCGCAGCCGAAAGCCATGTTGATAGATCAATAACTGATCCACTTGCTTTTGTGAGAACAAATGTTATTGGAACTGTTAACCTGCTTCAAGCAGCCAAAAATAGTTGGAAAGATCAAATGGAAGGAAAAATATTCTATCATATTTCTACTGATGAAGTGTACGGATCTTTAGGTGAGGAAGGCTTCTTCACTGAAGAAACTGCCTACGATCCGCGCAGCCCTTACTCCGCATCAAAAGCCTCGTCCGATCATTTTGTGCGAGCTTATCATCATACCTATAAATTGCCAGTTAAATTATCAAACTGTTCTAATAACTACGGCCCATTTCATTTTCCAGAAAAATTAATACCTCTTTGTATTCATAACATCTTAAACAAAAAACCACTTCCCATTTATGGTAAAGGTGAAAATGTAAGAGATTGGCTTTTTGTTGTAGATCATGTAAGAGCCATTGATACCATATTCCATAACGGTAAATTTGGTGAAACCTATAATATCGGCGGACATAACGAATGGACGAACATTGCCTTGGTTAAAGAGTTATGCAAACAAATGGACGAAAAGTTGGGAAGAGAACCAGGCGAAAGTGCAGCACTAATTACTTATGTAAAAGACAGAGCCGGTCACGACTTGAGGTATGCAATTGATGCAACAAAACTTAAAGATGAATTAGGTTGGCTACCATCTCTTCAATTTGAAGAAGGGCTATCTAAAACAATTGATTGGTATTTGAGTAACCAGGATTGGTTAAACAATGTTACCAGCGGCAGCTATCAAAATTATTACGATCATCAATATAATAAAAGATAATTATGAAAGGAATTATTTTAGCAGGTGGTTCAGGTACAAGATTATATCCTATTACAATGGGAATTAGCAAACAACTAATGCCAATCTATGATAAGCCCATGATTTATTATCCTTTAAGCACTTTAATGCTTGCAGGAATAAAAGATATTTTAATTATTACAACACCAGATGATCAAGACCAATTTATTAGATTATTAGGAGATGGTTCTCAGTGGGGTTGTAATATTTCTTATGCCAAACAAGAAGTACCTAACGGTTTAGCACAAGCTTTTGTAATTGGTGATACTTTTATTGGCAATGATAGCGCAGCATTGGTTTTAGGTGATAATATTTTTTACGGAAGTGGGTTTAGCAAAATGTTACAAGACGCCTCAGATCCAAGCGGTGCAGTAATTTTTGCTTATCCTGTAAGTGATCCGGAAAGATATGGAGTAGTAGAGTTTGATAGTGATTTTAACGCTTTAAGTATTGAGGAGAAACCTGTAAATCCTAAAAGCAACTTTGCTGTTCCGGGATTATATTTTTACAATAATGAAGTAGTAAATATTGCAAAGAACATTCAACCCTCTCCAAGAGGTGAATATGAAATCACAGATGTAAACAGAGTTTACATGGAAAATAAAAAACTAAAAGTGGTTACGTTAAATAGAGGATTCGCTTGGTTAGACACAGGAACATTTGATTCTTTAAGTGATGCAAGCGAGTACGTTAGAGTAGTTGAAAAAAGACAAGGCTTAAAAATAGGAAGTCCTGAAGAAATTGCCTGGAGAATGGGTTTTATTTCAACAGAACAATTGGAAAAACTTGCTGCTAATCTCCACAAAAGCGGATATGGAATTTACTTAAACAGACTTATTCACAAGTAATAATCTTACAAACTTTATGATGAATTATTTTGTACATCCAAGTTCAGTTATTGATGAAGATTGTGAAATTGGAGAGGGTACAAATATTTGGCATTTCTCACACATCATGAGTGGGGCTGTTATAGGCAGTAATTGTAATCTTGGACAAAATGTTGTAATAGGAAATAATGTACAAATTGGCAACCGCGTAAAAATTCAAAATAATGTGAGCGTCTATGAAGGAGTGATTTGTGAGGATGAAGTGTTCTTGGGTCCAAGCGTTGTTCTAACAAACGTAATTAATCCTAGAAGTGCTATCAACAGAAGAAAAGAATACAAAACTACAATCATAAAAAAAGGCGCTACTATTGGAGCCAATGCTACCATAATCTGTGGTATTGAAATTGGCAGTTATGCATTTATAGGCGCTGGAGCGGTTGTTACAAAATCCGTTTTACCTTATGCATTAATGTTAGGAAATCCAGCAAAGCAAACTGGTTGGATGAGTGAATATGGACAACGACTTCATTTTGAAAACAATAAAGCTATTTGCAGCGAAAGCGGTCAAACTTATAAATTAGAAAACAATTTAGTTACAAGAGTAAATTAAATGAACATCGTATTTTCACGAAGTATTTTTCACCATTTCTTAAATTTCGCAGTAAATTTTACATCACAAACCTTACAAGTAGTTTTACCCTAAATTATTCAACTATTTAACTGTAACATAAGCTGGTATTGGATTTCAATTACAGCAATAATGCTTCTTGTTATTTTTTGCAATTTTTTTGCTCCAATCTCGTTTTACACAATAACAAGAAAAATTTAACCAACCCTAATGAAACCCTATGGAAAAAGTTATTGCAGTAATTGTTTCTTATAACAGGCATTCTCAATTATCTGAATGTATAGAAGCTATAAGAAATCAAACAAGAAAACCCAACACAATTTTAGTTGTAAATAATGGAAGTTCAGATTATACAACAGTATGGCTGGACAAACAGGAAGACATACAACAAATTTATCAAGAAAACACAGGTTCGGCAGGAGGATATCATGCAGGTATAACCTGGGGTTATGTACATGATTATACTTGGATATGGTGTATGGGTGACGATGGATATCCAAAAGAAAATGCACTTGAAATTTTACTTCATAGCGAAGGGCCAGAAATAGGATTGCTTAATAGTGCGGTAATTAATAAAGAAGATAAGCAATCATTTGTTTGGAAAACCAACCACTATAATAAACTTGCTGAGGTGCACGAAGAATCTATACATGGAGTTGCGCATCTGTTTAATGGCACATTAATTCATCGTTCCATTATTTCAAAAGTTGGCATGCCTGAAAAAAAATTATTTATTAAAGGAGTAGAGGCTGAATACTTTTATCGTATAACAAAGCAGTTTAAAATTCCGGCTAAAACAGTCAGCCAAAGTATTTATTATCATCCAGCGGATCTTTCATCTTATTCAAAAGAATGGGAATTGAAAAACGCTATGACAACCTATTTTTATTTAAGAAATCAATTTGAGGTATTAAAATCTAAACATAGCAGCAAACTAAGTGCCTTTATCTTTTATCATATTTTCATTTATAAATTTATTACTACTATAATAAACACTCAACAACATCAAAAAATTCAAAAAATAGGATTTACCTGCTGGTCTATGAAAGATGCATTATTCAATAATTATTCATCAACACCAGAACTCGTAAAAAGAAAAATTTTATCTCAATACTCACATTCAATAAAGTCTTTAGTGTTTGTGCCTATTAAAAACTTTTTCTTATCTGTTTTTGTTCCTTCTTATTTTGAAGCAGCTAACGCTGCTAAAGCATAATGTTTTTAGTTTTTGGTTTTAAGCCCGGGCAACCGGGCTTTTTTTTATCTATCATTTCAATTCTAAAATGAATTGATTATTTTTATTTAAAGTTTTAAAATCATGTCAATTCCAGAAGATTTATTTCTTTCCTTAAAAGATGAGAATGATGAATTGCAGCGTCAATTAACAGATCTGAATTATCTTATTGAATTAAGAGAAGAAGAGCTAGCGGAATTAAAAAACTCATCTGGAATAATTGCCGAAACGCAAAGCAAGCTGGAGCGTAATTTGTTAGAAATAGAACAAATGCAAAATCAAATTGCAATACATCGTCAACAATATATTGGAGCTGTTAAAAGAGAAGCTTCCACTGAACAAGAATTACTCGAGAGTATAGAAACAGAGAAGGCATACTTCACTATAAGAGAAGAATTTGAAAGTGCTAAAAATGCAATAACAGATTTACAACTTCAGATGAAAGATGCAGCATATCTTTATAAAGAAAACATTGATTTAAAATCTAAAATTGCTGAATTGGAAAGCAATTTAGAATTGGCATTATTAGATAATCAATTTTTAAAAGAAGACATACAAAATGCATCAATTGGTAATACTCAAACTTTTAATGAAGAAGAATGAAAAATATAGCTGGAATTAGAAAGGAATATAAAATGCAATTTCTTGAAGAAGCAGATGTTGATTTGAACCCTTTCACTCAATTTGATAAGTGGTGGCAAGAAGCCATTGAATCTGAAATTGAAGAAGTGAATGCCATGACATTAGCAACAGTAAATTCAGAAGGAAAACCTTCTGCCCGCATAGTTTTATTAAAAGGGTATGATGAAAACGGCTTTTTATTTTTTACTAATTATCAAAGTAATAAAGGCCAAAATATTGATTTGAATCCAAATGTTTGTTTGGTTTTGTTTTGGAAAGAATTAGAAAGACAAATAAGAATTGAAGGGATAGCACAAAAAATATCAGATGAAGAAAGCGACAGCTATTTTTTTTCAAGACCATTAGAAAGTCAAATTGGTGCTTGGTCCTCGCCCCAATCTCAAATAATTTCAACAAGAGAAATCTTAGAAGATAATTGTAAGAATTTTGAAAAGAAGTTTTCAGAAGAAATAATTTCAAGACCTCCTCATTGGGGTGGGTATAGAGTCATCCCCTCATCCTTTGAATTTTGGCAGGGTAGACCAGGGAGGTTACATGATCGCCTACACTATAAAAAAACTGAAAATAATGAATGGCAAATTTCAAGATTAGCACCTTAATGTAAAATTATCATTTTGACCAAATCATTTTAATGTGTGGTATATTGTCTTCTAAATAGGGCTCTTCAATTTCCGCAAAACCTAATGAGTTGTAAAAAGAAAGCAAATAAAGTTGTGCACTGATGGTTATTTTATCAACACCAAATTGAATGCACGTTTTTTCAATAGATAATTTCATTAATTCAATTCCAATTCCTTTTTTTCGGTATGAGAAATTGGTAACCACTCTACCAATACTTGCTTCTTTGTAAGATACACCTGGGGCAATAATTCTTGTATAAGCAATTAATTCGTTGTTAAGCCAGCCACATAAATGCCAGGCCGCTTTGTCTTTATCATCGGTATCGTCATAAACACAGGTTTGTTCTACAACAAAAACTTTATTTCGGAGGGATAATATTTCATACAATTCATTTGCTGTTAGTTCAGCGAATGGTTTATATACCCAATTTATTTTTTCCATTGATGATAGGCATTAATAATTATTCTCAAAGTTATTAGCAAATCAATCATCTTAATTTTATTTCTTTAGAAATTTAGAATCATAAAACAATTGATTACTATTAAGAAAAATTTTGCTTTTTAAAAGGCACAATCACTTATTTTTATAAAAATTATTTTATGAAAAGATACAAATATTTTATCCTTGGTTTTTTTACATTTATTTCTTTGAATATAAACGCTCAAAAACAAGACAGCATATTTACAAATGCTTCTATGAATAAAGCAGTTGTTTATTATAATGCCGGAGCAGATATGTACCATACCGCAAAAGCTAATCTCACTGCCGGAATCCAGGATATTGTAATTAACAATATTGCTACAGATCTAGATTTAAACACACTACAAATTTCTTGTCCAGAAAATATTACAATTCTTTCATCGATCAATAGAACAATAGAACAGCCTGTTGCTGAAAAAAACAAACCGCTATTAAATAAGTGGCAAGACAGTCTGAAATTACTAGAGAAACTACTTAAAACAAATCAAAGAGCATATGAATTAGCAGAAGGAAACAGTAAACGCATTAGCGATCTTATTCTTAATAGTGTAAATGGAACTAACAAAAGTACAATTTCTAGTGACGAACTTATTAAGCTAACAAATTTTTACGCAGACAAAATATCAACGCTTAAAGAAAAATTAAATCAATTAGAAGATTTAAAAGCAAACATTCTGGAAAAAATCAATGAGGTTAAAAATAAAATAAACGAATTATTGGTAAATGATGATTATGGATATAACGGTAAACAAATTGGCCAACTTATTTTACATGTATTATCTAAATCACCTGGAACCGCAATATTTGATTTTCATTATTATATCACAAATGCTGGTTGGACACCAACATACGATATAAGAGTAAAATCTATAGACAACTCCATGAGATTGTTATATAAGGCTATGTTACATCAACAAAGTGGAATGAAATGGGACAATGTAAAACTTACGCTTAGTACAAGTAATCCAAATTTAGGAAACATAATGCCTGTGCTTACTCCTACTTATTTACAACTATATAATCCTATCCTTTATCAAAGGTCTATGTCATTAGCTTCAGCACCGATGGCAGCTCAAGTAGAATCTTTTGCTCCTCAAAAAAAAGTACCCGCACTTGAAAATGATGACGCTCCAGTAGTAGCTGAATATTTATCATTACAAGAAAACCAGTTAAATGCCAATTATGAAATAGATGTTCCATATATAATACCATGTGATGGCAATCCAATAAGTGTAAATATTAGAGAAGAAAAAATGAACGCTAACTATGAACACTACTCGATTCCAAAGTTAAATAATGATGTTTTCTTTACTGCACTTATTTCAGAATGGGATACATTAAATCTACTTCCAGGCGAAGCTAATATAATCATGGATAATGTTTATTCCAGCAAAACAACTCTCAATCCTAATACAGTTGATGACACCATGAAACTCTCATTGGGTGTAGATCAAAGAGTATCTGTAACCAGAACTGAATTAAAAGATTTTACAGAAAAAAAGAGAAATGATAATAAATTGGAATCACATACATACGAGATAATAGCTAAAAACAATAAAAAACAAACGATTCAATTATTAATAAAAGATCAATACCCAATTAGTAAAACAAAAGACATAGAAATTAATTTAAAAGACAATGGAGGCGCAACTGTTGATGCAGAAACTGGAATATTGATGTGGAGAATTTCACTCAACCCAGGGGAAACAAAAAAAATGAGATTTAATTATGATGTTAAATATCCTAAAGACAAACAATTACAAGAAGTCAAGTAAAAATTTATTTAATCATCTAAAATGCACTTGTAAATCAGGTGCATTTTTTATTAATACCCATACACTTCCTTCCATCTTTCTTTTAAAAATTTTCTTATTTCTTCTTCTCTAACATTTTTTTGAGGGGTATAAAATCTTGTTCCAGTAATTTGATCGGGTAAAAATTCCTGTAAAATAAAATTATTGTCAAAACTGTGTGCGTATAAGTAATCCTTACCATAGTCCATTTGTTTCATCATTTTGGTGGGTGCGTTTCTAAGATGAAGTGGAACAGGCAAGTCTCCATTTTTTTTAACTGAATGCAACGCTTCTTCAATGGCCATATAAGAAGCGTTGCTTTTTAAAGAACTTGCAAGATAAATTGCACATTGTGATAAAATAATTCTGCTTTCTGGATAGCCAATAATGTTAACGGCTTGAAAAGTGTTGTTGGCTAATAATAAAGCATTTGGATTAGCATTACCAATGTCTTCACTTGCAAAAATAATCATACGACGGGCGATAAATTTTACATCCTCACCACCTTCAATCATTCTTGCTAACCAATACACTGAGGCGTTAGGGTCACTACCTCGCATACTTTTTATGAATGCTGAAATGATATCATAATGTTGTTCTCCTTTTTTATCATATAATGCAATTTTATATTGAGCAATCTCCATAACTTTTTCATCCGTGATAATGTCTTCTATATTATTGCATACAAGCTCTAATAAATTCAATGCTTTTCTGGCATCCCCGCCAGAAATTCTAATGATGGCTTCGGTTTCTTTTAATTCAATATTTTTTTTGGATAGGATTTCATCATTGTCAATAGCATTATATAATAATTTATTCAGTTCTTCTTTTTCAAGAGTTTTTAAAACATATACTTGACACCTACTTAGTAAGGCGCTATTAATTTCAAAAGAAGGATTTTCTGTAGTAGCACCAATTAATGTGATAATACCTTTTTCAACAGCGCCTAACAATGCGTCTTGTTGACTTTTATTAAACCGATGAATTTCATCAATAAAAAGTATTGCACCATTTTTTAAAGTAGCTCTTTCAATTACATCTCTTATGTCTTTTACACCGGATGAGATGGCGCTTAATGTATAAAAATCTTGTTGCATAGCTTTTGCAATAATCATAGCTATTGTCGTTTTACCTACACCTGGAGGTCCCCATAAAATAATAGAGGGGATTTTTTTATTATCAATTGCAGTTCGGAGGATGCTGCCTTTACCAGTTAGATGTTGTTGTCCAATTAGTTCGTCAATAGTCTGTGGACGAAGACGTTCTGCTAGAGGGGAGGTATTCATAAAATAAAAGTATCGAATTTTAAGAATAATTTCACCCCTCCGGGGTTTTGTTGTTGATTCTTTTAGATTAGTTCCATCCCGATGGGATTATTTTAATCATAAAATGAATATTAAGGAATCCCGTAGGGATGACATTATTCTACGAAGGAGATCATCCAAAAAATCCCGTAGGGATGAAATTATTCTACGAAATGAGATCAACCATCAAATCCCATCGGGATGACATTATTCTACGAATAGAGATCAACCAAAAAATCCCGTAGGGATGACATTATTCTACGAAGGAGATCAACCAAAAATCCCATCGGGATGAAATTATTCTACGAAGGATATCATCCAATAAATCCCATCGGGATGAAATTATTCTACGAAATGAAATCAACCATCAAATCCCATCGGGATGACATTATTCTACGAAAGAAAATAGATAATCATCTTCATACTCGACTTCGTATGTTTCTAAAAGATCTAAATACTCCTCTTTGAAAGTCGACTTTTTATGATGTTCTTCCTGATTTAAAATGTAATTATATACATTCTTAACCTGAGAAGTAGCATAAGAGAAAGCCCCAAAACCTTCCTGCCATTGGAATTTCCCTTTTACTAAGTGGTTTTCATTTATGAATTTGGAAGAGTTGTTTTTTACATCTCTGATCAAATCAGATAAACACATCGATGGCTTCAGTCCAATAAAACAATGGATATGATCTCCAACTCCATTAACGATTATAGACTTTTGTCCTTTAGAAGTTATAATTCCTGAAATATACTTGTGCAAATCAGTTCTCCATTTTTTGTCAATTAGGTTCGCTCTCCCTTTAACAGTGAAGACTACATGAATAAGTATTTGAGAATAAGTATTTGCCATGACGTTATTTTTATTCTTAGTAAAAAGATAAAAATAGTAATAACAATACTTAACAAAATTCAGTCTGGCTGAAATCTTTTATGCTTTTAAATCCAATTTGATTTGTAATTCATCGAATTGCTTTTCATCGATTGTAGAGGGAGCATCTATCATAACATCTCTTCCGCTATTGTTTTTAGGGAATGCAATAAAATCACGGATACTCTCACTTCCTCCGAGAATAGAGCATAACCTGTCGAATCCAAATGCAATACCTCCATGTGGTGGAGCGCCATATTCAAAAGCCCCTAATAGGAAGCCAAATTTATGTTGTTGTTCATGTTCATCCATACCTAATGCCGCAAACATTTTTTCTTGTAATTCTTTTTGAAAAATCCTGATACTTCCTCCACCAATTTCATTTCCATTTAACACCATATCATACGCATTGGCTTTAATAGTTGCATAGGGATGCTTTAAATATTCATTTGCATTTTCAATAACTGGATTGTTATTAATCATGATTTCAATATCAGATGGTTTTGGCGATGTAAAAGGATGATGTCGGGCTACCCATCTATTATCATCTTCAGCATATTCAAACAATGGAAAATCAAGCACCCATAACAATTTAAATTCTTCTGCTTTTCGCAATCCCAATTGCTGACCTAAATATAAACGCAATTCACTCACCGCTTTTCTTGTTCTCTCTTCTGCTCCAGCTAAAATGAAAATCATATCTCCTGGCTGAGCATTAGTAGCATTGGCAATTTCTTTTAATCTCTCCTCCGAATAAAACTTATCTACACTGCTTTTATAACTTCCATCTGTATTGCATTTAATGTATACCAAACCTTTCATACCAATCTGCGGACGTTTAACCCATTCAGTTAATTCATCTGTTTGTTTGCGAGTATATTCGCTACAACCAGGAGCAGCAATTGCAATAATAGTTTCCGCCTCATCAAAAACTTTAAAATCTGCACCACTAATCAGAGTGGAAATATTTTCTTTTGCTGGAAATGTATGTTGTGGAAATTTTAAATTACATAATTTCATTTCAAAACGAATATCTGGCTTATCGTTACCATAAGTCCACATTGCATTCTCCCATGTCATTCTTTCAACTGCGTCAGTATAATCTATGTTTTTAACATCTTTAAAAATTCTTTTTATTAGTTGTTCAAACATGTTTAAAATGTCTTCTTGCTCCACAAATGCCATTTCACAATCTATCTGAGTGAACTCTGGTTGTCTGTCTGCACGTAAATCTTCATCTCTAAAACATTTTACGATTTGATAGTATCTGTCATAACCACTTACCATCAACAATTGTTTAAATGTTTGCGGCGATTGTGGCAAAGCATAAAATTGTCCGGCATTCATCCTGCTTGGTACAACAAAATCTCTCGCACCTTCAGGTGTAGATTTTATTAAAAAAGGAGTTTCAATATCCATGAACTGATTTTCATGTAGATAATTTCTTGTGCTTCTTCCCACAGCATATCTTAATTCTAAATTCTTTTTTACTGCTTGTCTTCTTAAATCAAGATAACGGTATTTCATTCTCAAATCATCTCCACCATCAGTATCGTCTTGTATTGTAAAAGGAGGCGTAATGGATTTATTTAAAATGGAAAAATCTTCCACTAAAATTTCAATTTCACCCGTAGGTATATTACCGTTTTTGTTACTCCTTTCATTCACTACTCCAGTTACTTGCAAAACAAATTCTCTACCTAATGGATTTGCCTCTAATTTTTCATTTAAAGTTTCTGAAAAAAGCAATTGTGTTATACCATAACGATCTCTTAAATCCACAAAAGTGATGCTTCCAAATTTTCTAATAGTTTGAACCCAACCTGCTAAAGTGGTTATTTTTTTTACATCAGCTAATCTTAATTCTCCACAAGTATGGCTTCTAAACATGATAATAATAATTAAAAATTAATAGTTTGCAAATATAAGTCAAACACAGAAACTTAGGGAAGATGTAATGATGCCAATGTATTTTATTCATTTTAACCAATAAAAAAACCGTCTTTAGAAAAAGACGGTTGATAACATAACTACTAACCCAAAAAACCAATATGATAAAACTAGCCCTGAAGTTCTTTTATTTTCTCTCTGATTTTATTTTCAATTTCTCCAGCCATTTCTGGATTATCCATGAGTAATTGTTTAACAGATTCTCTTCCTTGGCCTAATTTATCACTGTTGTAACTAAACCAGCTACCACTTTTTTGTACTATACCCATTTCAACACCCATATCAATCACTTCGCCCATTTTTGATATTCCTTCACCATAAATAATATCAAATTCTGCTTGGCGGAAAGGAGGCGCTACTTTATTTTTTACAACTTTTACTTTAATATGATTTCCAACTACTTCATCTCCATCTTTTATTTGTGCCATTCTTCTAATGTCTAATCTAACAGAAGCATAAAACTTAAGTGCATTACCACCAGTAGTTGTTTCAGGATTTCCAAACATTACGCCAATTTTCTCTCTTAACTGATTGATGAATATGCAACAACTGTTTGTTTTAGAAATAGTAGCCGTTAATTTTCTCAAAGCCTGACTCATTAATCGTGCATGTAAACCCATTTTACTGTCTCCCATTTCTCCTTCTAATTCACTCTTAGGAACCAACGCTGCAACTGAATCAATAACCACAACATCTAAGGCCCCTGATAAGATCAATCTGTCTGCAATTTCCAGAGCTTGCTCTCCATAATCAGGTTGAGAGATTAATAAACTATCAATATCAACGCCTAATTTTTGTGCATAAACACTATCAAAAGCATGCTCAGCGTCAATAATAGCACAAATGCCCCCTTTCTTTTGAGCTTCTGCAATTATATGTGTAGCTAAAGTTGTTTTTCCTGAAGATTCTGGACCATATATTTCTACAATTCTTCCTTTTGGTAATCCGCCAATTCCTAATGCCACATCTAACCCAATTGATCCAGTAGAAATAACACCTTGCTCAATATGTGTTTTCTCATTCATCATCATGACAGAACCTTTACCATAATCCTTGTCAATCTTGTCCATTGTTAATTTTAAGGCCTTTAATTTTTCTGCGTTGCTCATGTTTTTAAGTTTTAATTGATGTATCTAATTGTTGTATTAATATTTTATCATTTTTTACTTTCGAATACAAATATAGGGGAATATTTTTAAAACACTAAAAAATTTAGCACTTAATTACTAAGTTTTTTATACAAATATTTTAGTTTAAAAAACCCCTTTAAAAGAGGATTTTAACTTGAAAATTAAATTATAATGCTTTAATAACAGATTGTAATAAAGCCTCATTTATAATCACAGGATATTTTTTTCGTAGGGTTTCAATCCATTTTTTTTCTAAAACAGTTTGATAATCATTAATGAGCATTCCTTTTGATTCTTTAAAACTCCTTTGTTGATTGGCTTCATAAAGTTTAAAAAACTTCACAAAACTTGCAGTGCCGTCAGAATTATTAGTTATTTGAGAATAAGAACCTTCCTTAGGTTCTCCATATCCAGCTAATTGAGTTAATTCATATCTTCCACTATCGCCTTGCAATTGAGCCGGGTTGGATTCTACTAAATCTTTCCAGTAAACACCCGCAACTAAGCTATCCATGATTTCTTTTGCAATAATTTCCTCCGCAGCATTGATTATTAATACATCAGCACTTGCACCCCAAGTATACTTTGATTTATTGTTGTTATAATATTTTAATAATCCTGTTGAATCTTTTTCTGCAGCAGACCATACTTCTTTTTCCATTACTTCAAATAACAAATTACCATCTATAAATTCCTGTAATTGATAATTAAATTCAGGACTGAACTGTTCTAGATGTTTTTTATAATAATCTAAACTTATGGTGGATTGAAATTTTTCCCAGATAAATTCATTCGTCTCTCCTTTATATAAATCTAAATCGTTTTTAAAATCTCTTGCAAAACTTAAAAACTCCTTTCCTTTTACTTTACCGTTTGTAAATGAAATAATCGGTTTTTCACTTAATGGCAATGTTGTAGTTTTATCCATATCAGGATATTGCATTACACTATCTACCTCATTAAATAATTCTACAGTATTTGCAACTAACTTTTTAAAACCAATTTTAGTTGCTATGTCTTTTGCAAATTTTTCTTTTGCAATTTTAATTCTATCATCCAGCAATAATTTTTGTTTTAATTCAAATTGAAATGCTTCGTCATTTTGATTTTTTGGTGTTGGAGTAAATCCTAGTCTTTTAATAATGTGTATGCCAAATGAAGTTTGAAAAGGCAAAGAAATATCTCCATCCTTCTTTAATTTGATCACTTCGTTTTCAAAATTCATATCATATTTACCTGTTCCAAATTCCGGCAATTCCCCATTGTTTAAATAAGTTAACTTGTCTTCACTTGCAGACTTTGCCATGTTGCCAAAGTCGGACCCTTTTGTTAATAATGAATAAACAGAATCGGCTTGTCTTTTTGCATTAGCCACAACTTCTGGTTTTGGATCAGGCGGCAGACTAAATAAAATTTGTGCCACTTTCCATTTTCCTGCACTTGGTCTCTCATTAATCACCTTAAATAAATGCCAAGCTTTTTTTGATCTATAAGGTTTTGAAACAGCTCCAGTATGTAGTGAAAAAACTATATTTTCATATTGGTAGGGTAAAGTAAATATTGTAACAAATCCTAAATCACTTTTTTTAATTCCATTATTTTCAAAACTATTTTCTTGTATGGATTTATTATTGATAAGCTGATTATATAATTGCATGAATGCTTCATAATTCTTTGCTGTATCGTCCGTTTCATTTATGTTTAGAGAATAATGAATTACATGTAAATCTCTCTGACTTCTGGTATAGGATTCATTCATTAATTGTTTAAATAAATTCTCATCAATCATGTAGTTTTCTTCAATCTGATGGCGAAAATTTGCTATTTCACTTTTAAATTGTTCTGAAGTGTCTAGCTTAAATTCTTGAGCAGCCTTCACTTTTAATTTGAAATTAGTATAAAGTTCTACATATTCACGAACAGCTTTTTCTGTATTATCTACAGCAGTTTTATTTTTATTATAAGCTCTAATAAACTCATCTTTTGAAATATTGTTTTTTCCAAATGAAATAATTGCTTGCGAAAATGAACATTGAAAAAATGCCCAAGAAATAGAAAAAAAGAATAGCCTCTTCATAATGTTATTTATTACTTTTTAATTTAAAACAGATGCAATACCCTATCTATTTTAATAAGGAATTCTCGAAAGTATTATTCGTATATATTTATTATATGAAAGATAAAAAGCCTAAATGGTATTACACAAAACTAAATCAGCTAATCAAAATTTATATTGATTGATGCTTATTTTTTTTGTTCGTTTTTAGGAGATTTCCATTTAGCTTCTAACAAGCCATTTAATTGCTCAAAACCTAACTTTTTACCTATAATTCTTTTTTCTTTATCTAATAAAAACAAGGTAGGTGTTTGAATCACATCAAAGAGTTGACGGAATCCTGCAATTTTAGCATCTTCAACTGCTTTCTCCATTTCTTTTGTTTCATATACATTAATCCAGTCGCCAATATTATGTTCTTTGATGTATTTAACCCAATCAGATTTTTTTTCATTATCAGACAAAACTGAATAAATTTTAACGCCATGCTTTTTCCAAGATGCACGATATATGGAATCGATTCTAGGTATCTCTTCTTTACAATGGCCGCAAGTTGGATCCCAAAAAACAACCAATACATATTCTGCATCCACATTATAAAGAGGTGTTTTTTTGCCTGTTGAATCTACCATTTCCATATTAGCCGCTTTCACGCCAATCAAATTACTCATCACCATATAAGCTCTTTTGGAAACCGCATCTTTTTGTTTGTCATTCAACCAGCTGGTTAATCCCTTGCTATGATATTTTTCAAATAAATGCACAAAAACTGCATCTTGGCCCATGATTTTTGGGTTTATGTATTCATCTGTAAGCCAATTCAACATAAACTTATACATTTCAGGTGCATTTCGTGCATACAGTAATCTATAATCTACATCTTTTATGATACTATCTGGATCTTGAGATATGATGTCTCTATAATATCTTTCAAACTTAGGCAGGAAAAAAGGAGTTCTTATAATTCTGTCATCCATAAACGTTATCCCATCCCAATAGTGACCTTTATAATAATTGTAGTTTTCAAGTGTATCTTGTTTTGTTTTGGGATTTTTATGAATTATTTCTGGCTCTTTCATTGTGTTTAAAAACAATGTCATCATAGCATCTGGATAGGTTTTCATGATGCTATCTCTAAAATAATTTAAGTCTTTGCCATACTTAATGAATTTTGCTTCATGCATAGAAGAATCTTCTTTTGTAGTTGATGCATTATAAGCCATTCTTTCACTTTGCATCTGGGTGCCTTTTGTAACTACATACTTTTGATATTGCTGAAATAAAATATTTTCATCCGCACCTTCGATTTTCATGTTTTGCAAATCGAGCGTATCCATAGCTGTTAAAGTTATATTTTGTTCATTATTCACAAAAAAATCAGCCGTAAAACGCTTTCCTGGAAAAACAATAGAATAAATCCCACCTTGTAATTTCCTATTGCCTTTGAAAACAGCCACGCCTTTTTGATCTACAATTGCGGAATCCTCAATGTTTAAATCTTTGCCTAAATGATAACATAAATAAGACAGCCCAGATTGAAATGATGGTGTTGTATTTAATGTAACCTTAAAAGATTGGGAAAAACTTAGTTTTCCGACAGATAAAAACAGGGTTGATAAAAAGATGATTTTTTTCATAAAAATAAAATTATGGACAAATGTATCTAAATTATATTGGTCGGCGGCATTTGTAAAAAAGCGCCGGCAACAAAATTACATTTCCTTAACAATTTTTTTTGCACTTTAAAGAGTTATTTTTGTGGGGTGCGAAAAAAAAACAAACTCCCGGCTTTAGAAAACATATTAGTAACAGACTACGCTGCCGAAGGCAAATCCTTAGTGAAAATAGAAGGTAAGGTCATTTTTATTTCAGGCGCCATTCCGGGTGATATAGTCAATATTCAGCTAGTAAAAAGCAAAAAAGATTGGGCTGAAGGAAGAATTATTGAAATAATTAAGCCATCCCAAGAAAGGCTAACCCCATTTTGTAAGCATTTTGGCACTTGTGGCGGTTGTAAATGGCAAATGCTGCCTTATGAAAAACAACTTCAATTCAAACAACAAGAAGCGGAACAAAATTTAAAACGTATCGGCAAAACCAATATTCCAGACTTACTTCCAATTATTGGCTCTTCTAAAACTACACAATATCGAAATAAATTAGAATTCACCTTTAGTAATAAACGCTACCTCACCCACGAAGAAATTGGTAAAGAAGAAAATCAACAACAAAATGCACTTGGATATCATGCCCCAAGGTTGTTTGACAAAATAATTGATATAGAAACCTGCTATTTATTAGATGATGTAAATAATACAATAAGAAATTCAGTTAGAGATATTGCTATTAAGAATAATTGGGATTTTTACGATGCTCGATTGCATACCGGATGGCTTAGAAACATCATCATCCGATTTACCACTACAGGTGAGTTAATGGTAAATATTTGTTTGAATTATGAGGACACAGAAAAAAGAATCGAATTATTAGATTATTTACTTCAAAAAGTGCCTTCTATTTCTACTTTACTATATACAATTAATCCTAAATGGAATGATAGTATTTACGATTTAACGCCTCAGGTTTATTTTGGAAAAGGGTTTGTAATTGAAAATTTACAAAATCTTCAGTTTATTATAAGTCCAAAATCCTTTTTTCAAACCAACACAGAACAAGCTGTTCAATTGTATAGTGTCACAAAGAATTTTGCCGGATTAACTGGTAATGAAATAGTCTACGATTTGTATTGTGGGACAGGAAGTATTGGCATTTTTGTGAGCGACAAAGCAAAAAAAATTATTGGAGTTGAAGTTGTTGAAGAGGCTATTGAAGATGCCAAAAAAAATGCTGCATTGAATAATATTCAACATGCCGAATTTTTTGCAGGGGATGTCATCAAGATATGCAACGATGAGTTTTTCAATAAACATGGAAAGCCAGATGTAGTAATTACAGACCCACCTCGAGCCGGTATGCATGAAAAATTGATTAATAAATTGCTTGACATGCAAGCCCCGAAAATAGTTTATGTTAGTTGCAATACCGCTACACAAGCAAGAGATATTGCATTGCTGTCTGAAAAATATGAAGTATTAAAAGTACAACCAGTTGATATGTTTCCTCATACACATCATATTGAGTGTGTGGCTTTGTTATCGTTAAAAACAACTGATTAAAACCTAACTTTGTATAATGGAATTTAGAAATAGTTTTAGAAGCACCCCTACAATAGTATTAAATCTCATTATAATTAATACACTGGTATTTTTTGCTCAAGCTGCTTTTGGTGGTTTATCGGAATTAAGCTCAATTAATGATTTATTTGCATTACATCATTATAAGGCAGAATGCTTTAGGCCCTATCAATTAGTAACTCATATGTTCATGCATGGAAGCTTTACACATCTACTCTTTAATATGGTTGGTTTATGGATGTTTGGAAGTATGATGGAAAGAATTTGGGGCCCTCAAAGGTTTTTAATTTTTTATCTTATTTGCGGTTTAGCAGCAGGACTTGCTCAAATGGGTAATTACGTTGTTGATTTTTGGCACATAGATCACTCTGTATTATCAAGCGAAGAGATAAAATTATATGCAGAAATAATGAGTAGAAATGCTACTGTTGGCGCATCTGGAGCAATTATGGGAGTGCTGGCAGCTTATGGCTATACATTTCCAAACACGCAGTTATTTATTTTTCCCATTCCATTTCCGGTTAAGGCAAAATGGGCTATCATCGGAATTATTGCACTTGATGTTTTTGGTGGAATTTCTAAAACATCTGGAGATAGCATTGCGCATTTTGCTCATGTGGGTGGGGCTTTAGTTGGATTTTTACTTGTACTTTTCTGGAATAAAACTAATAAAAAAGATTTTTTTTAACATGGGAGAATCTGATAGATACATTGAATATAAACACCTCGACAACAAAAAAAAGTTTTCAGTTGAAAATAACCATAAGGCATTATTTTCTTTAATTATTTTAAACACTGTCTGCTTTCTGATTTTATTTTTTATTCAGGTTTCCTATTCTTTTTACGATGAGCCTTATGCAATGTTTTCGCAAAAAGTGTTAACCTGGTTTCAATTACCGCCAAGTTTCAATGAATTTATTTATAAGCCATGGACAGCTCTCACTTACATGTTTTGCGATACAAGCGTTTCCATTTGGAGATTAGTTAGCAATATGATTTGGTTGTGGTCTTTCGGCGTTTTATTACAGGAAATGGTTGGCAATGATAAAATAGTTCCACTTTACATTTATGGTGGAATAGTTGGAGCCTTGTTTTTTTTAGGCAGTAATATGTTTTTAAATGCTGAAATTCAATCCAATAATCAATTGTCATTAATTGGCGCTAATTCTGCATGTCTTGCCTTAGCTAGTGCTGCTACTTTTTTTCAACCTAATTATAGATTACTGACGCATATAAGAAAAGGTATTCCTTTATGGGTACTATTTATAATTTATTTATTAATCGATTGGATGGGTATTTCACAGGGACATGCTTCTTTTTTATTTGCACACGCAGGCGGTTTGTTAGCGGGGGTGATATTCATTTCACTACTAAAAAACAACATTGATCTTTCTAGTTGGATGAATAAGCTTTTTGAATTTATCACAGATTTCTTTACCCCAAAAAAATTCAATCCCAAAAATATTAAAAATCAAATCTTTTATAATTCGGGTGATGTAAAACCTTTTGATAAAAAAATGAAATTATCGCAACAAAAAATAGATGAATTGTTAGATAAAATAAATCTTCAAGGAATTGATAGTTTAACAGAAGAAGAAAAAGCCCTTTTAAAAAAAGCTTCTGAAAGCCAAAATCTTGAATAAATTAAAGTTTTGATGCTTAACTTTAAATATGGCTAAGCATTCCCTTAGAAATTTTTTCAGAAAAATATTGCTGGCATTTAATGTGGCAATTAGTATTTGTTTTATACTCTCATGTTATGCAACACAAATAAATGAAGGAGATTATTGGTTCACAGGATTGTTCCCGTTAGGCGGCATTTATTTTTTAGCCATACTTGTTGTTTTTATTTTTCTTTGGCTTATACTAAAGCCATTTTATCTTTCACTAATTAGTATTCTTTCAATTCTTATTTGTTTCAAACCAATGCAACATCTGATTGCATTTAGAATTAATAATCCGTTTGAATTAAAAAAAAATTATAAAGATATTAGAATCATGAGTTGGAATGTTGAACACTTTGAGATTCTTCAACATAATAATCACCCTGAGCTTAAAACCCAAATGATTGACCTGATAAATGAGTATCAACCAGATATTGCTTGTTTTCAAGAAATGGTTTCAGGAGATGATAAAAAAAAATCTATCAATGTTACTACTGATTTTTCGAAGAAGTTAAAAATGTATCAATACTATTATTCCTTTGATCCAAAATTAGACTACGACAATTATCATCATTTTGGTATTGTAATTTTTAGCAAATACCCTATCATAGATACTGCTACAATAAAGTCTGGCCCACACGACTACAATTCGATTTTTCAATATATCGATATCGTTGCTAATAACGATACTTTTAGAGTGTTTAACATCCATCTCCAAACACTTAGATTCAGCAACCACGACAAACGTTTTATTTACGATCCTTTAAGTTCCAATGATGATGATATCAAAGCATCAAAAAATATTTTATTGAAATTTAAAAGAAGTTTTATTAAGAGACATCATCAAGTTGATAGAATTGCATTAGCCATTAAACAAAGTCCTTACCCCGTAATTCTTTGTGGCGATTTTAATGATGTACCAAACAGTTATGCCTATAACAAAATTGATAAAGAGTTGCACAATAGCTTTGTAGAAATGGGTTCAGGTATTGGAAACACCTTTAGTGGTATTACTTCTACTTTAAGAATTGATAATATTTTTATTGATAAAAAATTTCAAACCACACAGTTTACCAGAGTTAAAAAAAGACTGAGTGATCATTATCCAATCATTTCAGATATTCGGTTAAAAAAATAAAATTACTTCCATCAGTAAATGAAAAAGTCCTCACAAATGGAGAACTTTCGTTATTTTTTCTTAAGCTTTTTTTAGTTGTTTAGCATTAAAGGCATTACCAACATTAGCAATTCTTCATCTTCAATATTTTCATTTGGCCTAATAATGCCTGCTTTTGTAGGTGTGCTCAATTCTATTGAAATATCCGCGGTATCAGCGCCACCCAGCATTTCTATTAAAAATTTTGCATTGAAAGCTATTTGCAAATCTTCTCCATCATAATGACATGGCATTTTTTCATTTCCTTCATTACTAAAATCAACATCTTGTGAAGATAATTGCAATTGATTGCCACTTATTGATAATGCAATTTGATATGTACTTTTATTACTAAATACACTCACTCTTCTTAACGCATTTTGAAAATCAACTTTGTTCACTACTAATTTATACGGATTGTCTGTAGGAATTACTACTTTATAATCTGGAAATCTAGCATCAATTAATCTACATACTAATTCTGTAGAGCCATGAGTAATAAAGAGATGATTGCTATTATACGAAACCGTTAATTCATCTTCATTATCTGGCAAAGCTGTTTTCAATAGACTCAAAGGTTTTTTTGGAACGATGAAGCTATCTTTCTGTGGGCAGCTAATATCTTTTCTAGTATATTTTACTAGACGGTGAGCGTCGGTAGCAACAAATGTTATCCCTTTCTTATCTAATTCGAAGTAAACCCCTGTCATTGCTGGACGCAAATCATCAGTACTTACAGCAAAGATTGTTTTATTAATGGCAGTTACAATTGCAGTTGAGGTAGCTTTGAAACTTGTTGACTCATCGGCTTTTGGTTCTCTTGGAAAATTATCAGGATTCTCTCCCATTAATTTATATTTTCCATTATCGCTCGTAATTTCAATTGCGTAGCTTTTTTCAACATTAAAAGTTAACGGCTGCTCTGCAATATTTTTTAAAGAGTCGATTAACAATTTAGCAGGAATACAAACTTTTCCACTGTCTTTAGCTTCAATGTCCATATGCACTTTCATAACCGTTTCCAAATCGGTAGCAACGATCGTCAATTTATTTTTATTGATTTCAAACAGGAAATCTTCCAAAATTGGAAGAACCGTATTAGAGTTAATAACACCACTTATTTGCTGTAGTTGCTTTAATAAAGCAGAAGAAGAAACAATAAACTTCATATTTTATATATTTTCAGCTTCAAAGATAAAAGATTGACTCTAATGAATCCAAGTTAATTTTGCTTAATTTCAAACAATCAATCTACACAATATTCACATTTCATGTTGCGACTAAACATTGGAAAGAAGGAAGCGTTTAAAAAAATCACCCCATTTTGCGCATATCAGGAACGAAGTCACCAGCAGGTTAAAGAGAAACTATATAGTTTTGGATTATACAAAAACGAAGTGGAGGAGTTGATTTCAAAACTAATAGAGCACAATTTTTTGAATGAAGAAAGATATGCCGAGGTTTTTGCAGGCGGAAAATTTAGAATAAAAGGATGGGGAAAGGTGAAAATAAAATACGAGCTTAAACAGCAAGGAGTAAGTGATTATTGTATAAAAAAAGCATTGTCGGCAATTGATGCAGAGGATTATTATAATAAATGCAACGAGTTGTTTGAAAACAAAAAAAATACATTATCAAAGGAAAAAAACATTTTTTCAAAAAGAAAAAAAATCCAATCGTATTTATTACAAAAAGGCTATGAATCCTCTATTATCAATGACTTCATAAAAACACTTTAAAATCAACATGGAAGAAGTAGTTATTAGCGTCTCAGAAAATAAAGAAGAACAATACAAATCTTTGATTCCTCAAATACAAGCTTTAATTGAAGGCGAAACTAATCTAATTGCTAATTTAGCAAATATAGCTGCGGCTTTAAAATCTCAGTTTAATTGGTGGTGGGTTGGATTTTATTGGGTTGAAGAAAACGAATTAATATTAGCTCCGTTTCAAGGTCCTATTGCTTGCACCAGAATTCAAAAAGGTAAAGGAGTTTGTGGCACTGCATGGAAAGAAGAAAAGACAATTATTGTTCCTGATGTAACAAAGTTTTCCGGACATATTGCTTGTAGTAGTTTATCCAAATCAGAAATTGTTGTGCCCGTATTTAAAAACAAAACAGTAATTGGAGTATTAGATGTGGATAGTAATCAGCTAAATTGTTTTGATGAAATCGATCAGCAATATTTAGAAAAAATAGTATCACTCATTCAAGCGTAAGTAAGAATGTCTACAAAACGGCACCCCATAAATAGCGGCAGGCATAGGTTCTATAAGGAATCCAGCGTTTTGAAATAGTTTCCATTTTTAGTTTCATTTCTTTTTTGTTGGTAGCATCAATCTTATAAATCGCACACATTTTTTGCTGAATACCCAAATCATCAACAGCAAAAACATTTTCTCTTTGCAAAGCAAACATCAATATCATTTCAACAGTCCATTTGCCCACACCCTTAATTTCTGTCAAAAGTTGAATCAGTTCTTCATCAGATAGCTTATATAATTTTTGATCAGTAAGTTTTTTCTCAATAAAGAATGTACAAACGTTGAGCAAATAATTTGTCTTGGATGCTGATAAGCCTATACTTTTTAAGGTATCAAAAGGTGTTGAAATTATGTCTTGAAGAGAAGGTTTTTTCTTTTTATAAAGAGCTAAAAAACGTTGTTGAATAACTTTGGCCACTTTGGTGCTTAATTGCTGACTAATAATAGAAAAGCAAATAAAGAGGTAGATGTTTTTTTCTTTATCTAAACCAATCGGAGCCTGGGTATTTAAATACTTAGCCAGTTTCTTATCTTTTTGTAAATGTAATAAGTGATCCATTTTATTATACAATGTTCCAACTGGTATTGCCATCTTTTTCATCTTTTATTGCGATACCCATTGCTGTTAGTTGGTTTCTTATTTTATCTGAAGTTGCAAAATCCTTGTTAGTCTTGGCTTCCTTTCTTATTTCTAATAATAATTCCATAACAGGTTGCAAGATTTCATTAGAAGCAGCGTCTATACTTTTTAATCCGAAAATCTCTTCTAAGAAAAGGGTGAATTTTTCTTTCATCAAAATAAGCGTGCTGCTTTTAATCGCGTTTAATTTGATTAAGCCATCTTTTAATGAATTAATTACCGGAGCGATTTCAAACATATTGGCGATAACTTTAGGCGTGCTAAAATCGTCATTCATAAACTCTTCAAATTGAAGCACCCAATTGTTAACTTTTGCATCTAATTCAACATCATCGGGTGTGTCATTTGTGCCAATTGGCAATTTTTTTAAATGCTCATATGCTTCCCACAATCTTTTAAATGCTTTTTCGCTGGCTATCAGCGCATCATTACTAAAGTCAAGCGGACTTCTATAATGACTTTGCAGAATAAAGAATCGTATTGTCATTGGGTGAAAGGGCTGACTTAATAAAGGGTGATTTCCACTAAACAACTCCGTTAGTTTGATGACGTTATTGTAGCTTTTGCCCATTTTTCTGCCATTAATCGTAATCATATTATTGTGCATCCAGTATTTCACCGGATTGCAATGATTACAAATAGTGCTTTGTGCAATTTCACTTTCGTGATGAGGGAATTGTAAATCCATTCCACCTCCGTGAATATCAAAACTAGCGCCTAAGTATTTAGTTGCCATGGCTGAGCATTCAATGTGCCACCCCGGGAATCCTTCACCCCATGGGCTTTTCCAACGCATGATGTGCTCGGGCGGAGCGGCTTTCCATAAAGCAAAATCAGTGGCATCTCTTTTTTCGGCCTGGCCTTCTAAGTCTCTGGACAGCTCCTCTCTATTATTAGAATCTAACAATTCATCAATAATTCTCCCGCTTAATTTTCCGTAATCATGAGAAGCAGCATATTTTTTCACATCAAAATAAACAGAACCATTTACTACATATGCGTATCCTTTAGCAATAATGTCTTCAATCATCACAATTTGTTCAACAATATGACCAGTAGCCGTTGGCTCAATACTTGGCTCAATGCAATTAAATTCTTTCATAGCCCAATGAAACAAGTTGGTATATTTTTGTACCAACTCCATTGGCTCTAATTTTTCGAGTTGTGCTTTAGTGCTAACTTTATCTTCTGCTTCTCTGCCTTCTTCTTCAAAGTGTCCTGCATCTGTTATATTTCTAACATAACGCACTTTAAAATTCTTTGATTGTAAAAATCTAAACACCACATCAAAACTAATGTAAGGCCTAGCGTGACCTAAATGACTTTCTCCACTAACCGTTGGTCCGCACACATACATGCCCACATGGCCAGGAGTGATGGATTCAAACACTTCTTTTTTTCTGGAGTAGGAATTATAGATCAATAAAGACATACAAGTACATTTAATATTAAGACATTATGTAAATGCCATTCATACAAAGATAAACAGAACAAGCTAATAGCGTATGTATTGACCATCACTTTGTAATACTAATGACAGAGATTTGAATAGAACAGCTTATTTTTACTTAATATTGAAATGATTTAATAACAAATACATTGATAGAAAAAAAGAAAGTTGTAGGAAGGGAAGAAAATGCCATTTTGGTAGGATTAATTCAAAAAGACCAAACCGAGCAACAGGTTACTGAATACTTGGATGAGTTAGCATTTTTGGCTGAGACTGCTGGTGCCATAACAGTAAAAAGATTTACTCAAAAAATGTCACACCCAGACAGCAAAACTTTTTTAGGAAAAGGAAAGCTGGAGGAGATAAAAAACTACATATTATTAAAGGGCAATATAGACATTGTAATATTTGATGACGAGCTAACTGGAGCCCAAATCATTAATATAGAAAAGGCGGTAGGCAAAAAGATCATAGATAGAAGTGATTTGATATTAGATATTTTTGCAAGCAGAGCAAAAACTGCACAAGCTAAAACACAGGTAGAGCTGGCACAGTACCAATATATATTACCTCGTTTGAAAGGTATGTGGAAACATTTGGAACGACAAGGGGGCGGTGTGGGTACTAGAGGGCCAGGCGAAACAGAGATAGAAACGGATAGGCGTATTGTTAAGGATAAAATTAGTTTATTAAGAAAGCGATTAGCTGAGATAGATAAGCAATCTTTTACACAAAGAAAGGAGAGAGGTGAATTTATAAGAGTGGCCTTGGTAGGATATACAAATGTGGGTAAATCTACATTGATGACTGCATTAAGTAAAAGCGAAGTATTTGCTGAAAACAAATTATTTGCAACACTTGATACAACAACACGAAAAGTTGTATTTGAGCAAACCCCTTTTTTATTAAGCGATACAGTGGGGTTCATAAGAAAATTACCGCATCATTTGGTAGAGAGTTTTAAAAGCACTTTAGATGAAGTAAGAGAGGCTGATATTTTATTGCATGTGGTAGATATTTCACATACACAATATGAAGAACAGTTAGCGGTAGTAAACAAAACATTGGCCGATTTAAAATGTGCTGAAAAGCCTACCATTACTATATTCAATAAAATGGACAGGTTTGAGGATATTACTTTTGATGAATGGCTTGAGGAAGAAGTAAAGCAGGATATTTTAAGAGAATTAAAAGAGCGTTGGCAAGAAGAAACAAAAGGCAATTGTGTATTTGTGTCTGCTACAGAAAGAAAGAATTTAGATATTCTCCGTCAAACTATTTTGAATAAGGTCCGTGATATGTATCAAATTAGATATCCTTATAAGGCGGAGTTTTTTTACTAAGAGTTAAGATTGTGTTTCATAAGTTTAATACCTGCCTGCTGGCAGGTATCAAAGAAGTTCAAGATGTTTCATAATTTTAACAGGTTGTCTTATAATAAAAAAGCTTGACAGGTTATTGAAGATTAATGAAATATAACCTTTTAACTTCTTGAACCTTTTAAACTTATGAAACCTATTGAACCTATTAAAAAATTTGTAATGATTTGGCATAAGATTGCAGAAACCATAGAGGAGTTGAGTTTTAATAAGGAGGGATTGACTACTTTGGAAATAGAGGGAAAGCAAGTATGCTTGGTAAATTACAATAAAGAAATAGGTGCTTGCGCAGCAAAATGCCCACATGCGGGTGCTAATATGTCTGATGGGTACATAGATGCATTGGGAAATATTGTTTGTCCGCTGCATAGGTATAAATTCAGCATGAAAAATGGGAGAAATACAAGTGGCGAGGGTTATTTTTTAAAAACATATACAATAGAAGTGAGAAAAGACGGGGTGTTTGTAGGAATTTAGTGTAAAAAAAGAATTCTTTCAAGATTTTTTTAAAATCAATTTGTTTAAACATTGAAATTCATTATTTTTGCAACCCGATTTAAATATTCTGCAATTGGAATGTTTAATATTAGGAACAAATTCCTCCTTAGCTCAGTTGGTTAGAGCATCTGACTGTTAATCAGAGGGTCGCTGGTTCAAGTCCAGCAGGGGGAGCCATACAAGA
>CANGGD010000015.1 GCA_947453295.1 Chitinophagaceae bacterium
AAGATATGCCCAGATGGAGCTTCAATCTTCAGATTTTCTTTTTAAACAGCAGACTAAACCAACTTTTAGAAATTCAGCGTGGTACCGAAACCGTTATACAAGACAGAACTATTTTTGAAGATGCAAATATTTTCGCTCCCAATTTACACGACATGGGACTCATGGGTAAAAGAGATTTTGAAAACTACTACAAATTTTTCGAAACACTCAAAACAATGGTACAACCTCCCGATTTGTTGATTTATTTAAAAGCATCTGTACCTACATTAGTTGGACAAATTCAAAAAAGAGGTAGAGAATATGAAGAAAATATCAGACTAGATTATTTGAAAAAACTAAATGATTTATATAATAATTGGATCTCAAATTATAAAGATGGCGCGCTACTAGTAATTGATGCTGATACTAATAAGTTTGCAGAAAACGAAGAGGATTTGGGAGAAATTATTGCGAAAGTAGACTCTTCCCTATTTGGATTATTTTAATTCCACTATTCAATCAATTGATTTTTCATTGCATAAAAAACTAAACCAACAGAGTTTTTTACACCGAATCTTTCCATCAATCTGTCTTTTATTGCTTCTACTGTTCTTGGGCTAATATCCATTTTTACAGATATCTCGGCTGCAGTGAACTCCATACATACTAAAGTCAACACTTCTTTTTCTCTGTCACTCAATACAGTCTCAGAACTTAAATTCGGATTAAATTTTTGTTTAGCGTAATTCTTTTTTATCAGCACTTTGTTTACAAATGGATTCAGGTAAAAACCTGTTCGCATTACATCAACAATTGCTTTCTTAATCTCTGAAGGATCTGTGCTTTTTAATAAATATCCTGCGGCACCACAATCCATTAAGTGACCTACAAATCTATCATCTTCATACATTGTTAGTATGATTACCCGTATCCCCGGAAAATTCTTTGTAATTAATTTAGTGGTGTCAATACCATCCTTTACAGGCATTTTTAAATCGCACAAAATTACATCTGGCATTGATTCAGGGATTTTGGCCAACAATTCTTCACCATTATCAGCTTCCATCACAAACTTAATATTAGTGTATTGTCGCATTGATAATATAACACCCTTCCTGAAAATCTTATGATCATCTGCAATAGCAACCTTGATGGATAAAGTCTCATTCATAATTTGTAATGTAAATGTAACGAGATATGCAGTAAAAAGAGTAAACGATAAAAACTATTTAAAACCGGCTTTGTCTTGGAACTTCAATAGTTACTTTATAATACGTTTGGCTTGGATCTATTTCGAAATATATTCTTCCGTTTAGAACATTAATTCTGCTGGCAATATTTTTTAAACCTAAACCTTGTGAACTTTCATTTAACTTTTCAAATTCAGCCTGTGTAATACCTTTCCCATCATGATGTATGCGGAGATACAAATTATTACCGGTAGCATTTTGAGTGAGGTGAATAAATCCTGCATTACTATGCTTGAGCACATTATTAACCAACTCCTGTACCACTCTAAATAACAACAACTCTTGATCTACTTTTAATCTTTCTCTGTAATCATGAAATCTGGCACTGGCATTAATTACTCCACTGCCACTGATTTTTTGAAACAAATCTGTTGTTGCACTCTCTAATCCGAAATTCTTAAGTGTTGGAGGCATTAAACTATGGCTAATATTTCTGATTAATCCAATGGCGTCATCAATTATTTGTTTAGCACTGAGAATATTTTGTAATTGCTGAGGCTTTTCTAAGTTTACTAAATTTTCATTTAAATACAATCTTGCAGTAGCTAACAACGGACCTGCGTCATCATGCAAATCAGCAGCAATTCTCTGACGTTCCTCTTCTTGAAATCTGATAGAAGCATTCAACAAAGTTTGTTGCTTCTCTGCTTCAAATTTTTTCATTTGCATTTGATACCTAATCACTTTACGCTGATGGAATATTACAAATGCAATGATGCCAACAGCCAAAATTAACATGCCCATTGTACCAATTAACATTAATCTAGATATCCCGGTTGTATCGGCTTGTAAAAAAAACATAGCTTATATTAAATGATGATTTTTTGAAATTGAGTCAAAATTAATGTCGTTAGAAAAATCCGAAAAATTTGTTTTATCCTCCCCATCTTTCTCCACCTCATCCCTGTTTAAAAACGCAAGCCCTAGTATCAAATTTTTAGTTATAGTAACCACACAATATATAATAGTTAGCTGATTCTTAACCTCCTGACTTGCATTTTTTGAATTCTCTACCAATAAAATATAAAAGAAATTTCCAGTGAAATAAACAAACAACCCAACGCATATCCAAAACTTTATCGTCGAATAAATAGGAGACATATTTTCGATACTTATTTTTTCATAAAAATAAATTATAATAAAAAAAATGAACAAAAAAAACTCAGTGAGGGTGGGATAATTTCCAAAATATGAATTGCCGAAATTTAAATAATCTATATAATTGTATGCTAAAAAAGGAAGAATTAAAAATGCTAAAATGTATTTAACTTTTTTATTTCTAAATAAATACATCAAGAACAAATCAATAATTACAAACTCTAATACCAGATGAAGTCTTAAGGAAAAAATATAATACCTATAAGCAAAATGAAATGAAACATAACAAACAACTGAGCTAATTGCTTGCATTATGCTATAAATAAAAAAAACCTTTAAATACTTCGTTTTAAGTCTTTTAAAAAAGTACAAACAAAATATTAAAGGAATTACCTCAGAAAAAAAAGTGATATAAATTAAATTTTCCAGATTACAGCTATTTAATCAAAATTAACAAACTGAATCTCAAATTCAAAATTATGTTCAAATTGATTATCTGATTAATAATTGAATTAAGTGTAAAATAAGTGCATGCATTTTAAAAAAATTTTGTGGTTTAAGAATAATTGCATTGTAAACTTGCTAATATTCTTATCTGCTGGCAATAGGTTTTCTTAAATTCGTAATAATACGATATGCTTTAAATCCTTATTGCCATTGTGTTTTCATCATTATTTCTTGTGATTTTGCACATAGATTTAAAGTAAATATACGATTTGTTATTAGTAATTTTACTATTGATTATGTATATTTACTTCGTAATTATACGATGTCTTTAAAATATTATGTGGATAAAAATGTGGGAAAGATTTCTATTTGTTCAGCTAATGCCACAGTTTGTAAATTTTTAAAACCAGAAATTTGATAAAAAAGAAAGTCAAATTCAATTTTTACACTAGGATTGCTGTAATTTTATTTCTATAACCTATAACTATGTCAACTGATTTACAAATTAAACTTGCAATAGCCGACGACCATAAGATTTTTCGAGATGGAATTAAAATGGCTTTATCTGACAAATCCAATTTAAAGATGCTTTGGGAAGCAGAAGACGGTAAGGATATGATGCACAAAATATCAATCAAATTACCCGATGTTTTATTAATGGACATCAGAATGCCCGAAATTGATGGGATTAATGCAATTCAAATGATTAGAAAGGAATATGAAACAATAAAAATTATTGTTTTAACCATGTATGATGATCAGCAAATGATTAGTAAAATGATGGAAATGGGTGCTAATGCATATTTGACAAAGACCACTGATCCGGAAGAAATTTATGAAGCAATATTAACCTGCATGAATGACGATTTCTATTTTAATGAATTAGTGAACAAAGCGGTAATGGGAAGATTAATGCAAAAGAAAAATGTTAGACAACATTATGGGAGTAGCACTCCGGTTAATTTCAACGAAAAAGAACTAAAGATTTTACAACTGTTGGCAGAAGATAATACCACAGAAGAAATATCAAAAATTATTTTTTTGAGCCCCAGAACTATTGAAACCATTAGGCAAAATATGAAAGCAAAAGTTAACGCAAAAACAATAGGCGGATTGATCATGTATGGAATGCGCAATAAATTGATTGAGTGATCGCTTAACTAAAAGTTACAATCCCGTTTTTTACTGCGTACAATGCTAAACCTACTCTACTTTTTACATCCAGTTTTTCAAATAAATTATCTCTGTAACTATCAATTACCCTTGGTGTAATTTTCAATTGGGCGGCAATTTCTTTATATGTCATATCTGTGCTGGCTAGCCTAAGAAATTCAAGCTCTTTTTCTGAGAGGATTGCTTTATCAATAAATTGGCTCCCATCTGGATTTTTTTGAAAAAGATTAGCCAACTTACCTGTAGTATCGTGAGAATAAAAATAGCCATTTTCCGAAACAGATTTAATTGCATATCTTAAATCATTGGGATGCACATCTTTTTTAAGAAATCCTTTTACACCAGATTGTAATAGTCTAATAAGTGCAATTTCGGAATCATACATTGTTAAGGCTAAAATATTTATTGATGGATGATGTTTGTAAAGCCATTTTGCTGTTTCAAAGCCATCCATTTTTGGCATATTCAAATCCAATAATATTAAATCGGGTGTTTTGTCTAACTTGATTTCTTCAATTAACTCCAGTCCATTTCCTACATCAGAAATAACGGTACATTCATCAAAGGAATTGATTAATTTGGTTAAAGCGCTTCTCAATAAAATATGATCATCCGCTAGAATAATTTTAATTTTTTGGTTCATATATCGGAATTTTTATTTTGATTGTTGTTCCTATTAGTGGTTGTGAATTGATTTCAATTAGTCCTTGTAAAGACTGGGTTCTGCTTTTTAAATTATTTAACCCGTTAAAATCTTTTATTGAAGAAATATCAAACCCTTTTCCATTATCTTCAATTAAAATATGGAGCTCATTGTCAACAAAATGAAGATCTAAAAATACGCTTGTAGCTTCTGCATGTTTTATTGTATTTGTAAGCGACTCTTGAATAATCCTAAATACCGTCAATTCTGTTTCGGCACTCATGTACAATACTTCTCCAGTTAGTTTCATTTTGAAGTTATAGTTAAACAATTTATTCAATTGATTAATTTCATTTTCAAGCGCTTTAATTAAGCCATTGTTCAAAATGACTTCCGAACTTAAACTTCTGCTTATGTCTCTTAAATCATTCAATGAATCTGTTATGAGTTTAGATATCTCCATTAAAGTACTATTCAAATCAATAAATTCACTAGTATTGATTGTGTTAATTTGCAGTTTAGCCAATGTGAGTTTTTGTCCAATATTGTCATGTATTTCTCTGGAAATGTTTTGAAAGGTTTGTTCTTGAATTTGTAGTTGTGATCTTAATAAATTTAATTCATGTTCCAATTTTAATTCATCAATTTTTGATTGATTTTCAGTTTGTTTATTTTGAAATCTTTTTCTAAAATTGATCAATAAAAGTATTAAGCTTACTAAAAAGAAAATTAATACTAGAATAAAAAAAAGAAATTTGAAAGCATCTATTTTAAGCATGATATAGATTTAATAAAAAAACTGTACATAATCAAAAAACCTATACAACCTAAACTATTAATTATAACACTACTACCAGTAATGCTTCTATCAAATGAAACAAAATCATTTATGAACAATATGTATGGGAAATTTATTACAGAGCAAATGTTTACTCCTAATATAATATAATAGACCGAATCTTTTTCATAAAAATCTTCAGAATTTGAAAAATATTTAATTAAAAAGTAAATCGTAGAAAGTAATAAAAGGCCCAAATGGTTTATTGAAAAAATCAGTGATGATAATTCAAATCCTTTAATTTTCTTATTAAAAAATATATTATAAACTATACAAAACAAACAAAAAATAAAAATAAAATACATAACTACATTAAAACTTTTTGAGTTTTTATTTTTAATTATAAATAAACTCAAAAAAGAAAAACCAAAAATTAATGAATAGTCATTTATGTTGTTTGATAATGAATTAGATCTATATTGATGTAGATGTAAAAACAAACTTGTCATTACAAAAAAAGCAATAAAATTATATATAATTAAATATTTAATATTGCTTCTAAATAACGATTTTATTTTAAACATTGTAACTATAAATAAACAAAAAATCACTAAGCATTGTAAATCAAATAATATATACTTTATATCGTATCCCATAATCCAAAAGTACACTAACCATGATTGCTTACGAAAAGAAAAAAAACATAATTCTTGCGTTTTTTAACCAAAGCTTTACGAGCTAGATATTTGACTTTTGAAAGGTTGAGATTTTAGAAGTACCTTGTGTAGTAACGGCAGGGGCAGTTAAAACTGCCCCTTTTCTTTTGTGTAGCTTTCTTTTTCTTATATGCTATATTTGAATAGTAAAAACACTATTTTACTCAAAGGGTAATAACACGCAACTTTTATTGATAAAATAATATGAACTTGCATCCAACGTTATATACACAATTTTTACCTTTGAAAACAATTTTTAACTAGAACCCCATTAAAATGGAAAATCAAACCACAGAACCTATCAGAGTTATAATAGCCGATGATCACGTTCTTTACAGAGCAGGTGTAAAAGCTTCCCTTAGTACAAAAACAGACGTTAAAGTAATCGCTGAAGCAGATAATGGAATGCACTTGTTAACCCTCATCAAAAATGTGGAGGCCGATGTTATTCTACTCGATATTCAAATGCCTATAATGGATGGAATAGCCGCTCTTCCTGAAATTAAAAAAATCGCCCCAAAAACAAAAGTCATTATGCTTACTATGGTAGACGATAACAGCATGATCACTAAATTAATGGAATTGGGCGCCAATAGCTATTTAACGAAAACCAGCGACAGTGAAATTATTTATGAAGCCATAAAAACATGTTTTGAACAAGAATATTATTTTAATTCTCTTACCAATAAGGCCTTGCTTACTAACTTAAAACAACGTAACCCTGTTACTCCTCAACCGCTGGTGGGACAAGAAGTTCCGTTAAATGAAAAAGAAACTACCATTTTAAGATTAATGTGCGAAGAAAAAAGCACTAAAGAAATTGCAGACCTAGTAGAATTAAGCCCTAGAACAGTTGAAGCTATAAGAGATAGACTGAAAGTAAAAACGGGCTCTAAAACAACTGCAGGATTAATTATGTATGCAGTTAAACATAAAATCATCGAAGAAATATAATACTTCTAATCATTTTTTTTAGAAATAATATCCCCGGTTTACCGGGGATTGTTTATTTTACAACATGGCCTTTATAAACTACAATGGAAAAATTATTGATTCAAATACTCCTATTATTAAATCTAATAATCGTGGCTTAAGATATGGTGATGGATTGTTTGAAACAATGAAATTCAAAAGAAATAAAATCATTTTAATTGATGAACACCTGGCAAGATTGTGGAATGGGATGAAACTATTTCAATTTGAATTGCCTAAATTATTTATCCCCGATTTGATTGAATCCGAAATTCTTACACTTCTCAAAAAAAACAAATTATCTGAAGCTAGAATCAGACTATCGGTTTTTAGAGACGAAGGCGGACTTTATGATGCAATAAATCACCATCCTAATTTCTTAATTGAAACTATCCCTTTAACAACAGACACCACACACCTCCAACAAAATGGATTGCACTGTTGTTTTTACATTGACTCATTCAAAAGCAACGATCTGTTTTGCAATTTAAAACACAATAACTATTTAGTTTATGTAATGGGTGCCCTCTTCGCAAAAAAGCAAAAATGCAATGACGCCATTATCTTAAATCAAGCACAAAATGTTTGTGATACTACTATTGCAAATATATTCTTAATAAAAAACAATACTATTTATACCCCTCCCTTGTCTGATGGCTGTGTTGCAGGCGTAATGAGGACTTTTGTGATTTCTGAATTAAAAAAACTCAACTATTCTATATCTGAAAAAACAATTAGTAAACAGGAATTATTAGAAGCTGATGAAGTATTTTTAACGAATTCAATTTACAACATTAGATGGGTTTCTCAAATTGAGCAGAAAACCTACAGCAATAATATTACGCTTGCGATTTACAATCTTTTACATGATAATCACAAAGAAATATTTTGTTGATGTTAATTTTTAAAACTGATGAAATAAATTATAAATGAAGAACCCTATCAATATTTTTTGGTTTCGAAGAGACTTAAGGTTAAATGACAACCACGGACTGTTTCAGGCGTTAAACAGCAAACTTCCTGTATTGCCTATTTTTATTTTTGATAAAAATATTTTAAACCAACTTGAGAACAAGTCAGATCAAAGAGTTCAGTTTATTCATGCTGCCTTAACCAAAATACAATCTACTTTAATCAAACAGCATTCAACGCTTGATTGTTATTATGATACACCCATTAATGCATTCAAGCAATTAATTACAAAGTATTCGGTAGCCAATGTATTTACCAATCATGATTATGAAGGTTATGCAAGAGGAAGAGACACGGAAATTGAAACCTTTTTTAAAGATCATAAAATACATTTTCACAGTTTTAAAGATCAGGTTATTTTTGAAAAAGATGAGGTTATTAAAGATGATGGCAGTCCTTACACAGTTTTTACGCCCTTCAGTAAAAAATGGAAATCAAAATTATTAGAAAACCCAATAGTACCCTTCCCTTCTGATGCTCATTTTTCGGGGTTTCTTCAACAAAATGAAATCACTATTCCATCACTTGAGTCAATGGGTTTTAATCAATTAAACGACAATTTTCCATCTTCTGAAATAAATGAAGATATTATCGCAAAATATAGTGAGCAAAGAGATATCCCAAGCATATTAGGGACCTCAAGATTAGGCGTTCATCTTAGATTTGGAACGATTAGTGTACGACAACTTGCGATTGAGGCAATGAAGCTTTCTGAAAGTTTTTTAAACGAATTAATTTGGAGAGATTTTTATCAAATGATTTGCTGGCATTTTCCACATATCAATAATCAAAAATCATTTAAGCCTAAATATGATCAAATAAAATGGGTTAACAATGAATCTCATTTTGAAAAATGGTGTAGCGGACATACTGGATACCCAATTGTAGATGCAGGTATGCGTGAATTAAATGCAACAGGCTTCATGCATAATCGTGTGCGCATGATTGTGGCGTCTTTTCTTTGTAAACATTTATTGATTGATTGGAGATGGGGTGAAGCCTATTTTGCAGAGAAGCTTCTTGATTATGATTTCGCCTCTAATAATGGCGGATGGCAATGGGCGGCTGGTTCAGGATGCGATGCAGCCCCCTATTTCAGAATTTTTAATCCTTATTTACAAACAAAAAAATTTGATCCGCAATTATTGTATATTAAAAAATGGGTGCCTGAATTTGAGAGTCTTCAATATACTCAGCCAATTGTTCAGCATGAAGTAGCAAGAAAAAGATGCCTGGAAGTTTATGCTTCTGCATTAAAATAGAAAAGAGCTGCTTTTCAGCAGCCCTTTTCTGATATTGTTCTCAAATTTTATTCTAACGCTTCATAATTTGCTTAATAACTTTGTTAGCAGAATTTACAATCTCCAACATGTAAGTTCCATTTGGTAAAATGTTTAGTCTGTCTAAGTTAATTTTGTTAGAACCAGCATGAACACTCACTATTTTCTGTTGTAGTTTTTTACCTTCTGTTGACATCAAATTAATCATTACTTTTTCTTCAACTAAACTGTTGTACTCTATCGTAATTGAATTTGTAAATGGATTTGGATAAACAACAGAAGCTATATTCATTTCTGCAATCCTAACCATAATTACATTTGAATAGTTAAATGTTCCATCATTGTTTACCATTTTAATTCTGTAATAAACTGTTGATGCAGTTGTGTTCAACTCATCCAAATAACTGTATGTTGCAGATCCAGAAACTGATTTGTTATTTCTATTCATGAAAGAAACCCCATCAAAACTTCTTTCTACTTCATAGTGATTTAGTTTAATTTCATTATTAACATTCCAAGAAACAAGCGCATGATTCTTATCCATTAATCTTGCTGAAAAATTAATCAATGAAACAGGAAGTGAACTTGAATTTACATTAACAGGGTGAGAAGCTGAATTAAAACATCCTGTAATGGCATCAGTAACCGTATAAGAAATTTGAACATCACCAACAGTTAAACCTAGAACTGATCCTTGTTGATCAACAGTAGCAATGTTTTCATCTGCACTTGACCAAATACCATCTGCTGTAGAATTAGTCAAGGTGATGCTTGACAATACTTCTACAGTATCTGGACCGTTAATTGAACTAACTGAAGGAATTGCGTTTATCGTTAAATGTAAGGTAAGTGAACTATCACAACCAGTAGCTGTAGTAAAAGAGACAGTCGTGTCTGTACTTGAATTGAATGTATTGCCATTCCAAGTATAACTACCACAAGCTACAACTGTAGTGTCATTTGAACTCGAATACCCAATAGTTAAATGTAAGGTTACTACACTATCGCAACCACTTGCATTTGTAAATATTTGTGTATGGGTTCCTGATGTTGTATAAGTGTTACCATACCAATCAAAACTTTCGCAAGCTAATGCAGTTGTATCTCCGGTATTAGCATTTCCAATGGTTAAATGTAAAGTAATAACACTATCACAATTATTAGCATTAGTTAGTATCCTGGTAGGATTTCCAGATGCATAATAGGTATTACCATACCATTCAAAGCTTCCACAAGCAAATGCAGTTGTGTCGCTTGTAGTTGAATGTGTAATCGTTAAATGTAACGTATCAGCCGAAGCGCAGTTTGATCCGTTATTATATGTGTAAATATAATCACCGCTCTCTGTATACGTTTGTCCATTTGCAGACCAAGTGTACGAATCACAATTTGTGATGCTTGAGGCATTAAACGTTCCTGTTGTAATTGTTAAATGCAATGTATCTGCTGAAGCACAGTTTAATCCGTTTGTGTAAGTGTAAACATAATCACCACTCTCTGTATACGTTTGCTCGTTGGTAGACCAAGTGTATGAATTACAACTTGAGATAGTTGTTGCATTGTGCGTACCGTTGGTTATAGTTAAATGCAATGTATCAGCAGAAGGACAATTAGATTCATTTGTGTAATCATAAACATAAGTTCCGCTTTCAGTATAGGTTTGTCCATTTGCAGACCAAGTGTAAGATTCGCAATTGGTAATGCTACTTACATTATGTGTGCTATTTGTAATCGTTAAATGTAACGTATCAGCCGAAGCGCAGTTTGATCCGTTATTATATGTGTAAATATAATCACCGCTCTCTGTATACGTTTGTCCATTTGCAGACCAACTGTACGAATCGCAATTTGTGATTGTTGAGGCATTAAACGTTCCTGTTGTGATGGTTAAATGCAATGTATCTGCAGAAGCACAATTTGATCCGTTAGTGTAAGTATAAATATAATCACCGCTCTCTGTGTACGTTTGTGAGTTTGCTAACCAAGTGTATGAATTACAACTTGAAATAGTTGTTGCATTATGCGTACCATTTGTTATAGTTAAATGCAATGTATCTGCCGAAGCACAATTTGATCCGTTAGTGTATGTGTAAACATAAGTTCCACTTGCGGTGTAGGTTTGTCCATTTGTTGACCATGTATATGATTCGCAATTGGTAACAGATGTTGCATTGTGTGTACCTTTTGTTATCGTCAAATGTAACGTATCGGCCGAAGCGCAGTTTGATCCAATATTGTAATTATAAACATAATCACCGCTCTCTGTATACGTTTGTCCGTTTGCAGACCAAGTGTACGAATCACAATTTGTGATTGTTGAGGCATTAAACGAACCAGTAGCAATTGTCAAATGCAATGTATCAGCAGAAGCACAATTTGATCCGTTAGTGTAAGTATAAACATAATCACCACTTGCTGTGTAAGTTTGTCCATTGGTTGACCATGTGTATGATTCACAGTTAGTAATGCTACTAACATTGTGTGTGCCTTTTGTAATAGTCAAATGTAGCGTATCTGCCGAAGCACAATTAGATCCATTTGTGTAAGTATAAACATAATTGCCACTTGCTGTGTAGGTTTGTCCATTTGTTGACCATGTATATGATTCGCAATTTGTAACAGATATTACATTGTGTGTACCTTTTGTTATCGTCAAATGTAACGTATCGGCCGAAGCACAATTAAATCCATTAGTGTATGTGTAAATATAATCACCGCTTGCTGTGTAAGTTTGTCCATTTGCAGACCAGGTGTATGATTCACAATTAGTAATAGATGTTGCATTGTGCGTACCGTTTGTAATGGTCAAATGTAACGTATCTGCAGAAGCGCAGTTTGAACCGTTAGTATAAGTATACACGTAATTTCCACTTGCTGTGTAAGTTTGTCCATTGGTTGACCATGTGTATGATTCACAGTTAGTAATGCTACTAACATTGTGTGTGCCTTTTGTAATTGTCAAATGCAACGTATCTGCCGATGCACAATTTGATCCATTTAAATAAGTATAAACATAATTGCCGCTTGCAGTGTAGGTTTGTCCATTTGCAGACCATGTATATGATTCGCAATTTGTAACAGATATTACATTGTGTGTACTATTATTAATAGTCAGATGAAGCGTATCTGCAGATAAACACCCTACTCCAGATGAGTAAATATATGTTCCGCTATTGGTATAAGTTTGTCCATTTAATTCCCAAACATAAGAATCGCATCCAACATCTGTAGTTGATGTAAATGAAGGAGTTGTGATTGTTAAATGTAAAGTATCTGCTGAAACGCAACCAGAATTATTCGAATAAGTATTGATATAATTTCCACTAGTTGTGTAAGTCTGATTATTAGAAGACCAAAGATAACTACCACAAGCTGATTGTGTAGTTGTTGTAAAATCTCCATTAGTAATAGTTAAATGCAATGTATCTGTTGAAGGACAACCATTTGAATTATTATAATCAAATGTATAATCCCCACTTTCTGTGTAAGTATTATTATGCCAGTTATAACTTTCACAATTTGTAATTGAAGTTGAATTAAAACTTCCTTTATCTATAGTTAATGTGAAAGTTGAAGTATCACTAACACAAACTCCACCGGCAGGATTATTAGTTATTAATGAAATTTGCACAGAACCTGCTTGAATATCTGCTGCTGATGGCGAATATTCAGTAGCGTTATCAAAATCTGAACCTCCTGTAAAACTACCAGTTCCGGATGTTGACCAGACAGCAATTGTTGCAGAACCTCCATAAGTAGGACTAGCATTATCAAGATTATAATTTGAAACTGAACAAATAGTAGTATTCACACCAGCATAAGCTGTTGGAGGGTTAACGCAGATTGGAGGAGGTAGAGGATCCGTTGTAACTGTAATATCATCTAACCCAAATGACCCAAACTGACGAATAGCGTCAAATCCAATTTGTACTGTTTGTCCAACGTATTGAGAAATGTCTACGCTATCTTTTTTCCAAGACGCAGTAGAACCAGCAGTTGAACTGTATCTCGCGAAACCTTGAACTCTAGTCCAAGTTGCCCCTTTATCAGTTGAAACAGTAACGTACATACTATCTGCACCAGCAGATGTAAAATTATCATGGCTCATCCAAAAACTCACTTTAGCTGATCTGGTTGGGACTGATAATGAAGTTCCTGGCAATACAATACAATTGCTATATAGCCTGCTAATCCAACCACTTGAACCATTAGGTTGATTATAACCCTCCATCAAATAATAATTTACCCCCGTGTCTCTTGGACTAATTGACTGTGGTCCAGGATTTGTATATGTGCCATTTTGTGAACTCCAAAGTTGATTTCTTCCTTTTTCTATTGCTTTAAATGAAAACAATGATGTCGTTAGATCAAAATCTTCAATAGCAGGTAAGTTATAAATTGTACCTGCTGTAGAAATAGTTGAAGTAAATTTATCATTATCAGAACTACCATCATTAGCTAGAGATACAATTGCTGTGTCATAATTAAGCCCTTCGTTATTTAAATTCAAATCACTGAAATTCAAAATAGCTGTATCGCCTGAAGCAATTGCTGCATTGTTTGTCAATGTGCCTACATAACTATTAGCTCCTCTAACCTTTAAAGTAACGGAAGCTGCTCCAGATGCGATATTATTCAAACCGTAATTCTTTACTTTTACTTTAACTGTTTGATTAGAACCATAACATGATACTACAGGATTAGCAATTCCAATTACCCCTGCATCTGTTGGTAATTGATGAATAAATTGCATGGCTAATCTGTAAACTGTAGGACTTAACAAATTAGTATTCACAACAGGCGCTGTAGTTCCCTGATATCTTCTGCATGAGGAATCGGCCAAATTGCTACCTGAACCTGTTGAAGACCATAGCTGACCTTGTGAAACTGTTAGCCCATCTAATCTTTCTACCATAACTAGCAAATTTTTACCAGCGGTTCTTTTAAAAGGGGTTTGCAATAATATTTCTTTCCAACCTGTATCGGCTAAAGAGATACTTCCTTTATAAACAAGAGTAAATCCTGCAGATGAATACTTATATTGCACACCGCCAGCTCTAGTGAATTTTGTAGTGTCTGAACCAATATCTCTCATCCAAATTTTAAAACTATCATTTATTGTTGCAGTAAATGCATCTTTAACTCTGATGGAAACTTTATTAATAGCTAATTCTTGTGTTGTGAAATTAGCGTCTCCTATTTCAGTTTTAGTATAAATACCTTGTGTAGAAAAATACTTATCTGTGTTCACTCTGCCTAAATTTGAGCCTTGTAAATTTGTAGTGATAGTAACAAATTGTGAATAAGATAAATTGCAGAATAAAACCACACTCAGTAAAAAAAGAATTTTTTTCATCTTTTTGTTTTTAGATTATATTTTAGTAAATAAAAAAATGCAAATAAATAACTGAACTATTTATCCTATATAGGCGAATAATACTTAGTTAATTTATTGCAAATAATAGATTGTAAAATTAAAGGATTATGAATTAAAAAAAACATTTTTGACAAAGTAATCGGGCTCACTATTTTGGATTGAATTTAACTCCATACCGGCCAATAAATTTTGTATGGCCAACTTTCCTGTGCTTCCAAGATCAATACTATATTGATTTACATAAAGATTAATATGCTCTTGTATTACCTTTTCACTCATTTCTTGGGCATTTTTTTTAATGAAATCAGGCAATGTTTGGTTGTTTTCAAATGCATACAATATACTTTTCTTGATTAATTGATCAATCTTTTGCTGTATTTCTTCAGAAAACCTTCTACGAATTACAATCCCTCCAAGTGGAATTGGAAATTTTATTTTTTGCTCCCAATAAGCTCCTAAATCTCTAACAAGTAAAAATCCCCTTTCCTGATAGGTGAACCTGTTTTCATGTATAATCACGCCTAAACTGTCGGAATTTGTTATATAATCTTCTATTTCGTTGTAAGGCAAAAATATTTTATTAGTGGCTGAAGGATAAGCATGAGAGAATAAATAATGAGCTGTGGTATCCTCTCCAGGGATTGCAATTATTGATTCAGCAACATTTTCAATATCTGCAGTTTTTGTAATCAATAAAGGACCAACCCCCTTACCAAGTGCACTCCCACTGTTTAAAATCAAGTAATTATTCTTGACTTTTGGATAAACCCCATAACTGATCTTTGAAATATCATATCGATTATGTATCGCATTTTGATTAAGCTGTTGCACATCCTCTAAAACAAAATCAAATTCAAATTCACCTGTATCTATTTTTTTATTTACTAAAGCATCAAAAATAAATGTGTCATTTGGACAAGGCGAAAAACCTAGTGTTAATTTCATAAATTAATATTTATTTTTGCTATCTCTTTATTGCTTTTCTAGATTGCTTTCGAGATTATTCCCTGATAATAATAAGCAAACTCTTAAAAGCATTTCATTCTTTATTTCTTATAAACTTCCTGCAGTTTTACCTTTAATCAAACCAAATCAAATACGTTGTTGTTTTTCAAATACTGAATTAAAAAATCATTTGAAGACTGAATTGCCTCGTCAATTTTCCACTTGCTTTTATCTCTAATGCCAACATCATTACTCACCCCTCTAATTTGCAAATAGGATAACCCTTCTTGATTACATATATAATGAAAAGCAGCGCCCTCCATAGTTTCAACAACAGGGGAGAATTTATTGATTATCCTTTTTATTGCAGTAATATCATCCGTCAACATATTAACAGTAGCGCCTTTAACTATTTTTAAACCTTCCGAATATTTATGTACATCTTTATTTTCTAACACTCCATCATTAAAAGGCGTCTGATTTTTTTCCATCAATCCCATATCAAAAATGGAATGAAAGTTCGAGTCTTCTAATACACCGAAATCAGCAAAACAATCTTCGTTAATAGCAACAACCTCGCCAATTTCCACATCTTCATTATATCGACCTGCAATTCCAATTTGAATTATTAGATCATAGCTTTTAGTATGAAGATGTTTTAATAAATGATAAATTGTATTTGAAATTCCAACTCCAGTTATTAAAATACTGGCTGATGGGTATTTTGATTTCAATGGTGCAACCTCATTTTCAGTTGCAGCTACTATTAGTAAAGTCATACTGCAAATTTCGTGTTTAGGTTTTAGATTTCACTCAATACTCTCTACATTTGCAAAAATATTACTGCCATTATGGTATATATAACCAGAATTGAACATTTTAATGCAGCACATAAATTATTTAACCCATCTTGGAGTAAAGAAGAAAATGAATTTGTGTTTGGAAAATGCGCCAACGAAAACTGGCATGGGCATAATTTTGAATTACATGTCACAATTGCTGGTAATCCTAACCCTGATACAGGATTTGTTTATGATGTTAAAAAATTAAGCTTGATTATAAATGAGTATATCATAGAAAAACTAGATCATAAAAACCTGAATATTGAAGTTGATTTTATGGCTGGGAAAATTTGCTCCATTGAAAACCTGATTGAAGGTATTTGGAATCAATTATCCCCTCAATTACCATCAGAAATAAAGTTGCATTCTTTAAAGCTATTTGAAACCCCCAAAATATATGTTGAATATTTTGGCAATTGATTTTTATATGAACAATTGCCATTAATAATTGTTAACTTAAATTATGAATGAATTAGTTGCTGTATATCGAAAAGAGCATTTCAATGCCGCTCACAGACTTCATAATCCTGCTTGGGATGAAGAAAAAAACAAAGAAATATTCGGAAAATGCAATAACCCTCATTACCATGGACATAATTATGAGTTAATTGTAAAAATAATAGGTAAGGTTGACCAAGCTACTGGATACGTCATTGATATCAAGACGTTGAGTGAATTAATAAGAGAAAATGTTATTGAAAAATTTGATCACAAAAATTTAAATGAAGATTGCGAAGCATTTAAAAACCTAAACCCCACTGCTGAAAATATTGCAATAGTTATTTATAATATTATGAGGCCGTTGATTGATGCTGCTATGATTATCCAAATAAAGCTTTATGAAACGCCTAGAAATTATGTAAAATATCCTGCAATTTTAACCCTACAATAAATTCAAAATGGCATACGAAAGAATTGAAAGATACGATCTTGAAACCACTAATGCTTTATCTGAAGCATATAAAAATGTCATCCGTCTCATTGGAGAAGACGCCGATAGAGAAGGATTAACTAAAACTCCTGAAAGGATTTCAAAAGCGATGCAATACCTTACTCAAGGATACACTATGGATGCTAAAGCAATTTTAGAATCTGCTAAATTCCATGAAGATGTTAGCGAAATGGTTATTGTAAAAGATATCGAATTATACAGTATGTGCGAGCACCATATGTTGCCTTTTTATGGAAAAGCGCACATTGCATATATCCCTAACGGATATATTACAGGGCTCAGTAAAATTGCAAGAGTAGTAGATGTTTATAGTAGAAGATTACAAGTACAAGAAAGACTTACAGAACAGATTTTGAGTGCCATTAAAGACACCCTTAACCCCCATGGTGTTGCTGTGGTTATTGAAGCCTCCCATTTATGCATGATGATGAGAGGTGTTTCAAAGCAAAATTCTGTAACAACTACATCCGCCTTTTTTGGTGAATTTGAGAAAAACGAAACAAGAAGTGAATTTCTAAAATTAATAACGAATAAATTACATTAATTTCTCCCTACCCGACTTCTGTATTTTAAATATTCCAAAGAAAAACTAAAAAATGAATAAACACTCTTTTATCTTCCCAGGTCAAGGATCTCAATTCAGTGGAATGGGTAAAAATCTATACGATTCCAATTCGCGTGCTAAAGAAATATTTGAACAAGCAAATGAAATACTTGGTCATAGAATTTCTGATATTATGTTTAATGGGTCTGATGAAGAATTAAAACAAACAAATATCACCCAACCTGCAATTTTCATTCACTCCGTTGCAGCCTTTAATACTTTGGAAAACCCAATGCCTGATATGGTTGCCGGACATTCTCTTGGAGAATTCTCTGCCCTAGTAGCCAATCAAACTTTGCAATTTGAAGATGCACTTAAATTAGTTGCTATTAGAGCTAAAGCAATGCAAAAAGCCTGTGAAGACTCCCCTTCTACAATGGCTGCAGTGCTGGCTTTAGACGACGAAAAAGTAGAAGCAATTTGTTTATCAGTATCCGAATCAACTGGAGAAATTGTAGTTGCTGCTAATTATAATTGTCCTGGACAATTAGTAATAAGCGGAAGCATGAAAGGTATTGAAATCGCTTGTGAACAATTAAAATTAGCTGGTGCAAAAAGAGCACTTATTTTACCTGTTGGTGGAGCCTTTCATTCCCCTTTAATGAAATCTGCAGAAGTTGAACTCGCTGAAGCAATCCAAAATACAAATTTCAAAACCCCAATTTGCAGCGTTTACCAAAATGTTGTTGCCAAAGGCGTTTTAGATCCTTATGAAATAAAAAACAATTTAATTGCACAACTAACAGGGCCGGTTAAATGGACCCAATCTATTTTATCTATGATTAATTATGGCGCTAATCATTTTACAGAATGTGGACCTGGAAAAGTACTACAAGGACTGGTTCAAAAAATCAATAAAGAAATGTCTGTTAGTGGCGTTTCCTGATAAATTGATTGTATTCTTTCAAACAAAATATTTCATATAAAAAAGAGACGCTAATTAGCGTCTCTTTTTTATATGTCCGATTGGAAAGATTTTAGATGCTTAAAGTAGCTAAAACACTATTCATATTCCTAACCGCTTCTGCACTTTTATTCATTGCTTCCATTTCTTCTTCATTCAATTTATAATCTACAATTTTCTCCCATCCATTTTTCCCAATGATAACGGGAACGCCTAAGCAAATATCTTTCATTCCATATTCACCTTCCAATGCAACACAACATGCCATCATTTTCTTTTCGTCTCTAACAATTGCTTCTACAACTGCCGCTCCGGCTGCACCAGGCGCATACCAAGCAGAAGTTCCTAACAAACCAGTTAAGGTAGCTCCTCCTACCATTGTATCTGCTGCCACTTTTTTCAATGTTTCAGCATCTAAATAATTGGATACGGGTGTACCACAATAAGTTGCTAGTCTAGTTAATGGTATCATTGTAGTATCTCCATGCCCACCAACAACAGTTGCTTGTAAATCATTTGGAGAGCAATGCATTGCTTGTGAAAGAAAATAACGGAACCTCGCACTATCAAGCATTCCACCCATACCGATGATTCTGTTTTTAGGCAGACCGCTAGATTTTAAAGCCAAGTATGTCATTGTATCCATTGGATTACTAATAACGATAATTATAACTTCAGGAGAATGCTTTAATAAATTTTCCGTTACAGTTTTTACAATCCCAGCATTGATGCCTATCAATTCCTCACGTGTCATACCTGGTTTACGCGGAATACCAGAAGTTATAACAGCTACAGCACTGCCTGCTGTTTTAGAATAATCGTTTGTACTGCCTATGATTTTTGTATCAAACCCTTCAATTTGAGCAGTCTGCATTAAATCCATAGCCTTCCCTTCAGCTACTCCTTCTTTAATATCAAGAATAACTAATTCATCACATAATTGTTTACGGGCAATATTGTCGGCACATGTTGCACCCACTGCACCAGCACCTACTACAGTTACTTTCATAATGGTTGTTTTATTTTTAAATAAATTATTTTGATTGCGCGAAGATAATTATTATCAATCAAGCACATAAATGCAAATCGAAATTATTTTAAAAGTAAATTCTCAATTTCGATTTCGCTGTCATATCGTGCCACATACTTACCTTTTTTATTGTACACTATTGCACATGGAAATTGTCTTACTTCATAATGACCAATGAAAAAATAGGCAGCGTCTCTGCCAACAGTAATAAAAGGACAAGTATTCAACTTATTATCCTCATAAAATTTCTTGATGTGAGAAAATTCAAATGAAGACACCATCACAATTTGAGTGTTCTTAAAACTACTTATACTATCCATCATTTTTTTTGCAAAAGCAGAACAGTGCCCACAATCAGGACCAAAATAAATGATGATTGTATTTTGATTTTTCTTCAAATCCTTATTGGTAAATTTTGTACTGTCCGGACAAGTCATTATTGTGAAATCAGGTATTAGTTTAGTTTTCAAATAAGGAGCTTCAGTAACCTCTTGAGCAAATAAATTCAAACTGAAAACAAAAGAAGTAAGTAACAATAAAATGCTTTTCATAAAAGGGAATTTTAAATTTTGAGGCAAATCTAAATATTTGTTCAGAATTTCATTGTTAAATAAAAAAAAATAATTCATTCGATATATTTCTACATTAAAAAGAGTATCGTTACATTTGCCCCTCATTTTATCATGCATAAAATATTATTATGGCAACTACAGCAGACATGCGTTCTGGATTGATTATTAAAATAGACAATAGTCTTTATACCGTAATCGAATTTGGACAAAACAAAACAGCTCGTGCAGCAGCAAAAGTTTGGGCTAAATTAAAGGGCGTTGACAATTCCCGCACTATTGAAGTAACTTGGAATAGCGGTGAAACGATTTTTCCTGTAAGAGTTGAAAAAAAACCTTACCAGTACCTTTATAAAGATGAAACTGGTTACAGTTTTATGGATACTGAAACTTTTGAACAAATTACGGTTGAAGAAACTATGATAGATGCTCCACAATTTTTAAAAGATGGTCAAGAAGTATCCGTTTTAATCAATGGAGAAACTGATTTGCCAATGGGAGTAGAATTGCCAGACAAAATTGCTTTATTGGTAACTTATAGCGAACCAGGAATGAAAGGTGATACAGCAACAAGAACTCTTAAACCTGCTACAGTTGAAACCGGCGCTACAGTTAATGTGCCTTTGTTTGTTAATGAAGGTGATATGATAAAAGTCAACACCAAAAATGGCGAATACGTAGAAAGAGTAAAGTAATAATCATCGCAAATATTTTCAAAAAAGGGTCGAATTTTCGGCCCTTTTTCTTTTTTATTGAATTCCTTATTTTGCTTGATTTTAGACCTTTTTTGTTCGTTTTTATGCCAAAAAGATTGTTTTTATGGCATTTTTTGAGAAAAAGTCTAATGATACTCAATCGTTGTAGTTGAGTTTCCTTACCTTAGCAAAATATCTACTAATTTGTATTAAATAACCTAATAATTTAATTATGGACATCAAACAAATTCAAGAACTTATTAAGTTGATGAATAAAACCTCAATTGGTGAAATAACAATTGAAGAAGATGGTAAAAAAATTACTATCAAACAAAAAAATGACCCAGTTCAAAACATAGTCGCAACCCAGGCATTTGCTCAACAACCTTTAGCTGCCCAACCATCCGTTGCACCTAATTCATTGAATAACGCTCCAGCAGCTGAAAATGCTCCAGTTGCTAAAACAGATAACCTTATTACAATTAAAAGTCCAATGATTGGAACCTTTTACAGACAAGCGGGACCTGGTAAACCTATTTTTGCAAATGTTGGCGATGTAGTAACCCCAGGAAAAGTGGTTTGTATTATTGAAGCGATGAAATTATTCAATGAAATCGAAAGTGAAATAAAAGGCAAGATTGTAAAGGTATTAGTAGATGATGCTAGTCCAGTGGAGTATGATCAACCTTTATTCTTGGTTGATCCTTCTTAATTTACTCATGCTGCATTTTGTTGATCAAACATCATTAATCAAAAATTATAAGTTTAACTTCTAAAGAATTATGTTTAAAAAAATATTAATCGCTAACAGAGGAGAAATCGCTCTACGTGTAATAAGAACTTGTAAGGAAATGGGTATCAAAACAGTTGCTGTATTTTCTACTGCAGATAAAGATAGCTTACATGTAAAGTTTGCAGATGAGGCAGTTTGTATTGGGAAGCCTTCAAGCGCTGAAAGTTATTTAAATATCCCGCACATAATTGCAGCAGCGGAAGTTACCAATGCTGACGCTATTCATCCAGGATATGGTTTTTTAGCAGAAAATAGCAAGTTTGCAAAAATCTGTGCCGATCATGGTATAAAATTTATTGGTCCAACTCCAGATATGATCAATTCAATGGGCGATAAAATTACGGCGAAGGAAACTATGATTAAAGCTGGAGTGCCTGTAGTTCCTGGTGTAGAAGGACTACTCGAAAGTGTAGATCATGCAAAAAAATCAGCTAAAGAAATTGGATACCCCGTAATTTTAAAAGCCACGGCAGGTGGTGGTGGTAAAGGAATGCGTGTGGTTTGGGAGGAAAAAGAAATTGAAAAGGCATTTGAAAACGCAAAAACAGAAGCCGCTGCATCATTTAAAAATGATGGCATCTATATGGAGAAATTTGTTGAAGAACCACGCCACATCGAAATACAGGTTGCAGGTGATCAATTTGGAAATGTTTGTCACTTAAGCGAAAGAGATTGCTCCATTCAACGCCGACATCAAAAATTAGTAGAAGAATCCCCATCCCCTTTTATGACTGAAGAACTTAGACAAAGAATGGGAGATGCTGCCATAAAAGCAGCAAAAGCAATTAACTATGAAAGTGTTGGTACGATTGAGTTTTTGGTTGATAAGCATCGCAACTTTTACTTTATGGAAATGAATACCAGAATTCAAGTAGAGCATTGTGTTACAGAAGAAGTTATCAATTTTGATTTAATCAAAGAACAAATAAAAATTGCAGCAGGAGAAAAAATATCAGGGAAATCCTATTATCCAAAAATGCATGCAATTGAATGTCGCATTAATGCCGAAGATCCATATAACGATTTCAGACCAAGCCCAGGTAAAATAACAGTTTTGCATACACCAGGCGGCCATGGTGTTCGAGTAGATAGCCATGTTTATGCAGGATATGTAATTCCTCCTTATTACGACAGTATGATTGCCAAGCTGATTACTGTTGCTCAAACCAGAGAAGAAGCAATTGACACTATGTATAGAGCCCTCAGCGAATATGTGATTGAAGGAATTAAAACAACAATCCCATTCCATTTACAACTTATGCAAAATGAAGCCTTTAAAAAAGGGGATTTCACAACTAAGTTTCTGGAGACTTTCAAAATGCAATAAGTATAATAACTTTTTGATTACTTTTATTCATGTCTATTCCAAAAGAAATACTGCTTGATGCTTACAGATTAATGTGTACTGCAAAAGCAATGGCAGAAACGTATGAATCAAACAGGAGCATTTGTAAATATGTTCACAGTACTTCTAGAGGACATGAAGCCATTCAATTAGCTGCCGCTTTTCAAATGAAACCTTACGATTATGTAAGTCCCTATTACAGGGATGAAAGTATAATGTTAGGTTTGGGATTTACCCCCTATCAATTAATGCTTCAGTTGTTGGCAAAAAAAGAAGATATTTTCACCGGTGGTCGTGAGTATTATAATCATCCTAATTACAAAGGGCCAGACAAACCTACTATCATTCATCAAAGCAGCGCCACAGGAATGCAGGCAATTCCTACTACCGGTATTGCACAGGGTATCCAATATCTTGAAAAAATAAAGCACGTTTCATTACAAGCAGATCAGCAATCAGTAGTACTCTGCTCATTAGGAGATGCTTCCATAACTGAAGGAGAAGTAAGTGAAGCATTTCAATTTGCTGCCCTTCATCAACTGCCCATCATATACTTAATACAAGATAATGATTGGGGAATTAGTGTAACATCAAAAGAAGCAAGAACTAATAATGCTTATGAATTCATTCAGGGATTTACTGGCATAAATAGTGTAAGCATAAACGGTAGTGATTTTACAGCTTCATACAATACAATGCTTGAAGTATTTGATGATGTAAGAATCAAGAGAAGACCTTGGTTAGTTCATGCAAAAGTTCCTTTACTTGGACACCATACAAGTGGCGTTAGAAAAGAATTTTATAGAAATCAAGCTGAGCTAGAAAAATCAAAGGAAAGCGACCCTTTACCTCTTCTTAAAAGTTTATTATTAGCTCAAAATATTTCTTTAGAAGAATTATCAAAAATCGAAGACGGAGCAATTCAATTAGTAAAGAAAGATTTTGAAAATGCCGTTGGCGCTGCAGAACCTTGTGCGGAAGATGTAGAAAAATTTGTTTTTGTGGACACGCCCATTATTAAAGAAATGGGAAATAGATCTCCTACAAAGAATGAGAAAATCTTAATGGTAGATGCCGCACTTTTTGCCATTAGAGAAATTTTAGAGGAGTATCCTGAAGCCTTATTATATGGTCAGGATGTTGGAAAAAGATTAGGCGGCGTATTTAGAGAAGCAGCTACACTTGCCGAACAATTTGGTGACCATAGAGTATTTAATACAGCAATTCAAGAAGCATATATTATCGGTTCCACCGTAGGGATGAGTGCGGTTGGTGTAAAACCAATTGTAGAAGTTCAATTTGCAGACTATATTTATCCGGGATTCAACCAATTAGTAACCGAAATTTCTAAAAGCTGTTATTTAAGTTGTGGTAAATTTCCTATTCAAACTTTAATTAGAGTACCAATTGGTGCATACGGGGGTGGAGGACCTTATCATAGTGGAAGCGTAGAGAGCACATTGTTAACCATAAAGGGCATTAAAATTGTATATCCTTCAAATGCAGCCGATATGAAAGGTTTGTTGAAAGCTGCATTTCTTGATCCAAATCCAGTTGTAATATTAGAACATAAAGGATTGTATTGGAGTAAAGTACCTGGCACAGAAGATGCAAAAACTATAGAACCTGATAAAGACTATATTATTCCACTTGGGAAAGGTGCGGTTGTTGTTTCTGCAATTGAAGAGAATGTTATTAATGGAGAATCTTGTTGTGTAATAACATATGGAATGGGCGTTTATTGGGCGCTTGCTGCTGCTAAAAAATTAGAAGGCAAAGTCGAGGTGATTGATCTTAGAACCTTATTTCCTTTAGATGAAGAATTAATTTATACAACAGTAAAAAAGCATGGCAAATGTCTTATACTTTCAGAGGAACAACAAAATAACTCTTTTGCTGAAGCGCTTGCCGGAAGAATTTCAAAAGCATGTTTCAAATTTTTAGATGCACCTGTCGAAGTATTAGGAGCCTTAAATATACCAGCCGTTCCAATGAATACAATTCTTGAAGACGCCATGTTACCAAATGCTAAAAAAGTAGAAGAGAGAATTAAAATATTACTTGCGACCTAATATTATCTTTGTAAGTATCCGTCTTTCATAACCAATACCCTATCACTCATTTTTGCCAATTCTTCATTGTGAGTGACAATTAAAAATGTTTGCTGAAATTCACCCCTTAGTTTTATAAATAATTCATGTAATTCTTTTGCATGAAACGAATCTAAATTACCTGTTGGCTCATCAGCCATAATGATAGAAGGATTATTAATTAAAGCCCTTGCTACCGCAACTCTTTGTTGCTCTCCTCCTGACAATTCATTGGGTTTATGATGAACTCTGTTTTTTAGCCCTAAAAGGCTTAATAAATCTGTTGCTTTTTTTTCGGTTTCATTTCTGTTTTTTCCTCCAATCCAAGCAGGTATACTAACATTTTCAAGGGCTGAAAACTCAGGTAATAAATGATGAAATTGAAAAATAAACCCAATTTCTTTATTCCGAAAAGATGCCAGATTCGAAAATTTAAAATCACTAATGAGCATATTATTAATCATTATTGTTCCGCTATCAGGAGAATCCAATGTGCCCAAAATTTGTAATAATGTACTTTTCCCAGCACCAGAAGCACCTATAATACTAACTACCTCTCCGTTCTTAATGTCAATATCAACCCCCTTTATAACTTCAAGTTGGCCATATTTTTTCTTGATTCCTTTAGCAGATAACATTGAATAAAAATAAGTATTTTATCTTTTTAATTTGTCATTATTTATACTTTTAATAAAGATGTGATTAAAAACACTTTTGGTAATTTAAAACTAACTTATACATTTGCACAAAATAAACTTATATACAGATGTTTTGGACCCTAGAATTAGCCTCCCATTTAGAAGACGCGCCTTGGCCAGCTACCAAAGACGAATTAATTGATTACAGTATTCGTAGTGGCGCTCCAATTGAAGTAATTGAAAATC
>CANGGD010000016.1 GCA_947453295.1 Chitinophagaceae bacterium
TAATTCACCAATGCATTCAACTGCAATTCTATTAAATGGAAGCACTGCAGGAGTTGAATCGGGATTAGTAGCTACCAAATTATTGAACAAAGTAGCAATGTCCTCATCTTTTTCAGTTGTACACTCATTTTCATTACCAAGCATAAATTCGCCAGATAATTTACATAACCATTTGTTCTTACTGCCCAATCAAAAAAATGCAGTTAATTATACTTTATCTATTGGGAAATTAATGCTGCCTAAGCATTATGTAAATTATAATCAGGTTAATGTAAATGGTATGCTGGAATTTCTAGGACAAACCAATTTGGGATTGAAAGAATCTTATCTAGACATTGCTCCATCTATACAATTTATTTTAAAAAGTAAAATGCGCATTGATTTGGGGTATTCTACGCCGTTAGTTTCTGATTTAACAAGAGTAAATTCTACTGGTTTCTTGTTGAGATTTGAATATAATTTCTTTAATATTTTTAATTGAAATTAAGTCTAGCCGGCAGATTCAAAAAAGGCGATAGAGCCACCTACCCATTTTTTATCTTCATTGTATCTGGTTCCAATCATTTCTCCTTTGCTTAATCTGGCTAAATTATGAATAGCTATAGGTCTTGGCCAATCTTTTTTCCAGAAGTAAAACAATCTCACTTCGGCTTTTGCATCATCGGAAGGTGTTTTTACAACTGGCTCATAACTTACTTTTTGTTGAAGAATCCATTGCTCAGGATTGTTTATCGCATCAATATCAGATTGCTCTACATTGATTTTCACACCCATGCCAGCATAAGAAAAAATAGGTTTTAATACATATTCATTCAATACTAATGGTTGTGTTAACTCGTTTAAAAAGTATGTTTTTGGAATAAAAGGATGATCCAAAAAAGGAAGACAATATTTGCTGATTCTATAAAACCAATTGGGATGATTGATCCATCTGATATTATAATCCTCTTGAAGTGAAGTGATTTTGTTCCAGTCGTCTTCTTTTATATCTTCAAAAACAATTCTGTTGAATATTCTTTTTATAAGTGTTTGATCTCCTTTTGAATTAATATAAAATAATTGATTCCCAATTGGAATTAAATCTTTTATGCATGCAGTTTCTATTTCTAACAAATTATGTAAGCTTACAAAATCAATAAGTGTTTTTTGATGTTGCGGTTCAAATTCAAGCAGGATAGTATGCTTAGCTTCGTCATTACCAATAATTAAATCTTTTAGAAATTCTGTGTATTGTGTTTTGTTGAAATCATTTAAGTAAGAATCAAAATTTTCTGGAATGGAATAAAATTCTTTAAAAAGTTCATCTAAATATATTTGCAATCCAAATACAGAAGGGAAGCCCTGCATTTCAATGAGCTGCGGCACAATTTCATTTTGTTGATTTTTACAAATTCCAAAATCAAAAACAATAATCTCAGGTAATTCGGATTCTCCAGGTATTGAAATATGGGAAGGGATACTCGGAGCCGTGAGTTCTTTAAATGATGGATGAGCGATAAAATCAATAATGTGTTCGCAAGTTTCTTGCATTTGCTCGTTCAAACTATTAGGAACAAATAAGGGTGTTTCTGCAATTCTAAATCCTGGTTTTGTTTGGGTGAGTTGTTCCAGTTTTTCTAAGAAAAGTCGATATTTTTCATCTGTAAAGGAAGCATTAAACTGCTCTCTAATTTCCTTAATCATGATGTAGTGCTTTAACTGATAAGTCAATAAATTGGGGGATGATACAATTATAAGTTAATCGTATTTTTTCCGGATCATTAAGTTGTTCAATCATTGATTGATATTTTTCTACCCCATAATTTTCAAGAATCATTTTTTTCTTTTCTTCAGATTGAAAGTGGATTAACATGCCTTCAACATCTGCTTCCGGATGAAATTGAGTTCCAATCATGTATTTATTAATTCTCATTGCCATGATGGCTCTTTCATAGGGGACATGAGTCCTATCCTTTTCAATTGCAAGAACCGAGGATCCATACCATTCAATTCTTTCAAGATTGGGCTCTGTAACTTGGTAGTCTCTATTATCAACTGCAAAAAAAGGATCTGTTAGTCCTTCAAAAATATTTTCTTTGTTTTCATGGTCAATTCTATGAACCGGAAAAACACCAAATGAAGTGCTTCTTCTTTTAGTTACTTTTCCTAATTGTAAATGGGCGCAAATCATTTGAAAAGAATGACAAACAAAAAACACATATTTTTTTCTAAGGTTATTTTCATTGTTGTTATATGCCAATAAATCATCTATCCAACTATAAAAATCCACTTCCCATTCATTTGCAGAATTCTCTAATGGATTGCCAGGACCACCAGAGCAAATGTAAATATCAAAATGAAGACCTGGAAATTGCTTGCTATTTCTTACTTCAAACTCTTCCGAAAGTATTGGAGAATCATGACTTATATTGTAATCAGATACAATTTTGCGTAAACACCTCATTCCCTGGTTTTCGGAACCGGCATACAGATTGAGTAAAGCTAATTTTATAGGTGTATCCATTTCAGAAGGCGAAAGTACTGCATTTAGAAATAAATTGACATTTACACTGCATGAGTTTTGGTGCCATTGATATAGGTATTAGATGTTTTCTTTTGTTAACTTTACAAATAGTTATGAAGACAAAAACATTAAAAAAGGATAAGGTTAATATTATTACACTTGGATGTAGTAAAAATATGGTAGATAGCGAAGTGTTGAGCGGACAATTAATTGCAAATGAAATTGATGCCGTGCATGAGAACACTAAAAAAGACCATAACATAGTTATCATTAATACATGTGGATTCATTGATAAAGCCAAAGAAGAAAGTATTAATACTATTCTTGACAATGTAGCCTTAAAGAAGAAAGGGAAACTAGACAAGGTATTTGTTACGGGTTGTTTAAGTGAAAGATATAAAGCTAATTTGGAAGAGGAGATACCTGAGGTGGATGCGTATTTTGGAACCATGGAATTGCCTCTTTTATTGAAAAAGTTTGAGGCTGATTATAAGGGAGAATTAATTGGTGAGCGTTTGTTGAGTACGCCTCAACATTATGCGTACATGAAAATAAGTGAGGGATGTAATCGTACTTGCTCATTTTGTGCCATTCCTTTAATGCGCGGACAGCATGTAAGCAGAACGATAGAATCCATTGTTAATGAAGCAAAATCCTTAGTTAAGCGTGGAGTAAGAGAAGTGATGTTGATAGCTCAAGAGCTTACGTATTATGGGTTAGATATTTACAAGAAAAGAGAGCTTCCTACCTTATTGCATGCTTTGGCGGATATAGAAGGCCTGGAGTGGATAAGATTGCATTATGCTTACCCTTCTAAATTTCCATTAGAGATCATTCAAGTAATGAAAGAGCGCGATAATATTTGTAAGTATTTGGATATGCCTTTGCAACATGCATCTAACAATATGTTGAAGGCGATGAAACGCCAAATTACCAGAGAGGAAATGGAGCAATTGATTGGAGATATAAGAGCGATCATACCAGATATTTGTCTTCGCACTACATTGATAGCTGGGTTTCCAGGAGAAACCAGGGAAGATGTTGAAGAGTTGAAGTCGTTTCTGGAAAAGATGCGTTTTGATAGAGTAGGAATTTTCACCTATAGTCATGAAGAACAAACAAGCGCTCACGATTTAACTGATGATATTTCGCCGGAAGAGAAAGAATCACGCGCACAAGAAATTATGGAGGTACAACAAGAAATAAGCTTGGAGAAAAACCAAGAAAAAATTGGCAAGACATTAAAAGTGCTTGTAGATAAAAAAGAAGCAGGTCGTTATATTGGCCGAACTGAGTTTGATAGCGTGGAGGTTGATAATGAGGTAATCATTAATTCAACTACTAAATTGGCCATCGGTGAATTTGTGAATGTAAAAATTACCAAAGCATTTGATTATGATTTGGAAGGAGATGTTGTATAAAATTTAAAAAAGAATTTCAATTGGCGTTCAAACCATCATATTGTGATTACAACAAAACCGGTTTTTTCTCAAAATTGGTAATTGATTATTTGGAAGATGCTGACTCGCTTAAAACTTTCTATTCTCATCGTCCAAATATTGATGGGATAAAGGCTTCGATTGAAGCCAAACAAAAAAAGTCAATTAATAGAACGCTATTGGCAGACGAGTTGTTTCAACAATATCAATCTGTTTCAACAAATAAGAAAGTGTTGGATAACATTGAATTATTGAAAAAAGAGAATTGCTTTACGGTATGCACTGCTCATCAGCCCAATATTTTCACTGGACACTTATATTTTGTATATAAAATTATTCATGCTATTAAGCTAGCTGAAGAGTTGAAAATGGCATTGGGAGATTATCATTTTGTGCCTGTATATTATATGGGCTCTGAAGATGCAGATCTAAAGGAATTAGGCGAAGTGTATGTGAATGGCATGCTTCATCAATGGAAAACCAACCAAAAAGGTGCAGTAGGCAGAATGAAAGTAGATACAGCTTTTTTAGATCTCATGGCCGAAATCAAGGATCAGTTGAATGATACTCAACATGGAAATGAGTTGATACAATTATTGGATGATTCCTATGAAGAAGGCAGGTCAATTAGCGAGTCAACTTTTCGTTTGGTGGATAGTTTATTTAATGAGTTTGGCTTAATCGTTTTCTTGCCTGATAATCCAAAATTTAAAAAAGCATTTGCTGATATTACCCAAAAAGAGCTGTTTGATCAGTTTTCAAATCAAGCCTTAACTCAAACAATAAATGCCTTCCCTAAAGAATATAACCTCCAAGTAAAAGGAAGAAGTCTAAACTTCTTTTATTTAAAAGATGACATTAGAGAAAGGATTGAATACGTTGATAATAAATACATTGTAAACAATACATCAATTTTATTTTCAGAATCAGAATTAAAAGATGAGCTAAGTAATTATCCAGAAAGATATAGTCCAAATGTGATTTTGCGCCCTTGCTACCAAGAGTTTTTATTGCCTAATGTGGCCTTTATCGGCGGAGGGGCAGAGTTGGGGTATTGGCTTGAATTAAAAAATGTCTTCGATTCAATTGATTTGCCATTTCCTACTTTGGTTTTGAGGAATTCATTTTTAATAATAGATAAAAAATCCTGCGTTGAAATGGAAAGTTTGCAATTGAAGGGACAGGATTTGTTTGATTCAACGGAGGAGATTTTCAATGCATGGGTGTTAAGAAATTCGAAGCGAAAGCTCTTGTTATTGGAGGAAAAAAATAGTATCGCTGGTTATTATGATGATATGGAAAAGCTATCCGCTGAAGTAGATGTTACTTTGAAAGATCATGTAAAGTCGCTGAAATCCAAATCGTTAGATGGTTTACATAATCTTGAAAAGAAGATAATGAGAGCAGAGAAAAGAAAATTTATTGAACAAGGGGAAAAAATAAACAACCTAAAAAAAACACTTTTCCCATTAAATAATTTGCAAGAAAGGGTTGATAATTTGTTGCCTTATTACGCGACTTATGGAAATGAAATGATCAAACAATTATATACTCATTCGAAGGGTCTTGATCAACAATTTTGCTTTTTGATTGAGGAGTAATTCAGTTTAGGAATTACTTCCATCTTCTTTTTCACTCATTAGGTAAGCCTTTATAAATCCATCAATTTCGCCATCCATTACTGGTCCAACATTTCCTACTTCAAAATCTGTTCTATGGTCTTTAATCATTTTGTAGGGGTGAAAAACGTAAGATCTTATTTGTGATCCCCATTCAATTTTCTTTTTTGTCGCATTTTTTGAATCTAGGGCTTCTTGTCTTTTGCGCATTTCCTCTTCATATAATCTACTTTTAAGCATTGCCATTGCCTTTTCTCTATTTTCGCCCTGTGTTCTTGCTTGTTGGCATTCTATGATGATGCCGCTTGGTTTGTGGGTAAGGCGAACGGCCGTCTCCACCTTATTTACATTTTGTCCTCCGCTACCACCACTTCTGAAAAAGGCCCATTCTACATCTGCAGGGTTTACTTCTATTTCAATGCTATCATCAATTAGGGGGTATACATATACACTGGCAAAGGAGGTATGTCGTCTTGCATTACTATCAAATGGAGAAATGCGAACAAGTCGATGAACACCGCTTTCAGCTTTTAAAAAACCAAATGCAAACGGCCCGTCAAATTGAAAGGTACAGGTTTTAATACCAGCACCATCGCCCCATTGCCAATCCAATTCAGAAACAGACCAGCCCTGTTTTTCTCCATACATTCTGTACATACGAGCCAGCATTTCTGCCCAATCCTGACTTTCAGTTCCACCAGCGCCACTATTAATTTGCATCACTGCAGGTAAAGAATCGGCAGGTTCATTGAGTGTACTTTTAAATTCTGCTTCTTCAATGGCATTATTGGCTTTAGTGAATGCCTCTTTTGCTTCTGCTTCTTCAATGTCGCCTTCTTTCCAGAAATCAAAAAGTACTGCGAAGTCTTCTACATGCATAGAGACATCATGGTACATCTTTACCCAATACTCATTAACCTTAATTTCTTTTAAAATTGAAGTAGCTCTTGAATTATCATCCCAAAATCCGGGAGAAAGTGTAAGTTGTTTGTCGTTATTTATTTTCGCTTCTCTATTAGCGACGTCAAAGAAACCTCCTCAAAACCAACACACGGTCTCTCATAACTTTTAATTGCTCAGTTGTCATATTTCAAAGATAAGGGATTTTAAAAATCAAAATAAAAATGAGTATTAATCATCGTACTTTTTCTTTTTTCTGTCATTCTTAAGATATTTATCCCAGGATAAATGTCCGCCACCTTCGATTAAAAAAACAATCAATAAAATCAAAATAACGATGGATAAAAAAAGATTTTTTTCCCCTTCAAAAATACCTTTAGTCGTGTTTACAAAAATGATGGCGCATATCACAATGGGTATTTGAATCAATACCGCAAATCGAGTAAACAACCCAATGATGATAAAAACGCCACCCAATAAGTGAATCCAGGGAATAAGCATTTGTAACCAGTAATAATTTTGAAGAAGAAGTGATTCGGAAAATACTTTTCTTATGATTGAATTATTTTCTACAAATTGTATACCTTTTACAAATAAGGAAATACCCAATCCAATTCTTAATATTACCATCCAGCGATGGTTTAATATTTTTTCAAAAGCAACAAATGGATGATATATATTCATGTCGAATGATTTTATTGTTGTTAAGTTAAAGTAGTACTGTTGTTATCTAAATGATGTGCATCATTCTGATTCAATATACTTGGTATGAATGTTTATCTATTGACCGATTAATGCTTATTTTTATACTCAAAAAGTTTACTATTTGATTAATATTCATACACACCAAGTAAGCCAGCATGAAGGATTTGCCATTCAAAGTTTGTATCAAAATTTTGAAAGCATGTCTACTCTTTCATACTATTCTATTGGAATACATCCTCGCTTTATTCATTCAGATACCTATCAGCAAGAGTTTGAAAAAATCAAGTTGTTGTCTCAAAAAGAAAATGTTTTAGCTATTGGAGAGTGCGGATTAGACAGGTTGTCTTCTACAGATTTTAAACTACAGGAGAAAATATTTATTGATCATATTAATCTTGCTAATCAATTAGCAAAGCCTATTATCATTCATTGTGTAAAAGCTTATAGGGAAACACTTCAATTGCTCAAGTCATATCAAATCAATGTACCTGTTATTTTTCATGGGTATAATAACAATGAAGAAACTGCTCAACAAATAATTCAAGAAAAATACATGTTGTCATTTGGTAAATCATTATTCAATACAAGAATGGAAACAGTATTTTCAAAAATGCCAATAGATAAAATATTTTTAGAAAATGATAGTGGGGAAAAAGATATTAAGGAAGTTTATGATCAGGCTTCCAAGATTAAAAATATTTCTCTGGAACAATTAAGTTTGCAAATGAAAAAAAATTGCACACGAGTTTTTAATAAAACATTTTATGAATGAATGATATTTCTTGGCTTGGCAGAACAACGTTGTTAATTGGAGAAGAAAAAATCAGAATGCTTAATGAAAAGCATGTAATGGTTGTTGGGATGGGAGGCGTGGGTTCATTTGCAGCAGAGTTTATTTGTAGAAGTGGAATTGGAACCATGACAATAATCGACGGAGATGTTGTGGATCCTACTAATCGAAATCGACAATTGCCTGCACTTTCCACGAATCATGGAGTAGCGAAAGCCGATATCATGGAGGAAAGATTACTCGCTATAAATCCAGAACTAAAAATAAAGGTTATTAAAGAATTTATTACTCCAGAAAATGTAGAAAGATTATTGCTTGAAAAGCCAGATTACATTATCGACGCAATTGATAGTGTCACTCCTAAATTAACTTTTTTAAAATTGGCGTACAAGAGTAAAATTCCAATTGTGAGTAGTATGGGTGCTGGCGCAAAATTAGATCCAACACAAATCAAGGTGGTGGATATTTCAAAGACTATTGTTTGCCCTTTTGCTCAACAAGTAAGAAAGATGCTAAAAAAAGAAAATATTTATAAAGGCATCAAATGTGTATTCTCTCCAGAGATGCCCATTTGGGATAGTGTAATGCTTACCGATGGAAAGAACTATAAAAAATCCGCTTATGGCACCATTTCTTATTTACCAGCAACTTTTGGTGCAGTGGCAGCTTCCGTTGTAATCAGAGATTTTATAAAAAAAGAATCAAAATAATAATAGCATTAAATGACCAAACTTTCAGTCAATATAAACAAAATAGCCACTTTAAGAAATGCAAGAGGTGGTAACAATCCAGATATCATTAAAGCAGTAAAAGATATTGAGCGATTTGGCGCCGATGGTATTACGGTGCATCCTCGTCCGGATGAAAGACATATTCGTTACAGTGATGTTTATGAAATTAAAAATATTATAACCACTGAGTTTAATATTGAAGGCAATCCAAGAGAAGAAAAATTTATAGATTTAGTTTTAAAAACGAAACCTCACCAAGTTACTTTAGTGCCTGATGAAGGAGGTCAATTAACCAGTAATCATGGTTGGGATACAGTTCTACATGAAAATTATTTGAAAGATATTATTAGTGTATTTAAAGAAACGGGAATAAGAGTATCTGTTTTTGTAGATCCAATAGAACAAATGATTGAAGGCGCTGCAAAAATCGGAACAGATAGGGTAGAGTTGTATACAGAATCTTATGCTGCTGGATATACATCTGGGAATAAAGAAAAAGCTATAATACCTTATGTTGTTGCTGCACAAAAAGCACATGATTTGAATATTGCATTAAATGCAGGTCATGATTTGGATCTGAACAATCTTTCTTATTTTGTAAATAATATACCCTTCGTAAAAGAAGTATCAATAGGTCATGCTTTAATCTGCGATTCGATCTATTGGGGTTTAGAAAACACCGTTCAACTCTATAAAAGAGCACTAAAAGGATAATCGAAATTATTTTAAAACGCTAGCTAATTTTTCTTCTAAAGCTTCTCCGCGAAGATTCTTTCCTATAATTTTTCCAGTAGGATCAATTAAGAAATTTTGAGGTATACTTTGAATGCCAAATTGTTGGGCAACTGCATTACTCCATCCTTTTAAATCACTAACGTGCTGCCAAGTTAAACCATCATGTTTAATGGCTTCTTGCCATGCATCTTTTGACTTATCAAGTGATATTCCTAAAACGGTAAAGTTTTTATTTTTGTATTTATTAAATGCATTCAAAACATTTGGATTTTCTCCTCTACATGGACCACACCAACTAGCCCAAAAATCAATTAAAACATACTTACCTCTAAGCGATTTTATATTGATCATTTTTCCATTTACATCTTCTTGCTGAAAATCAGGAATGATTTTCCCCATACCATCATTTGAATTATCATCACCTCCCATTTGTTGATCCATTGCTTTTTTCTCTTTAAACTCCTGCATTTTTTTTGAAATCATTGCATTAGCTTGCTCCGTAGAAAACTTGATGTCTTTGTTGTGCATTACATCAACAAATGCTTGAGTCATGGCGCCCAAATTTAAAATATTGATACCTTGTTGAATCAAACTATTGGATATGTTCATTCCTATAGAATAGCTGAAACTGTCAATATCATTATTTAGCGGAACTCTTTGTTGTTGGTCGTTGTTTAATTTTAAATCATTTTGAGCAAAACAAAATGCAGGTGCCAAAAACAAAAGGATGATTATTTTTTTCATTGTATGTAAAATTAAATTAATTCTATTTTTATAATGCAAATTAAGAGGTTTATACTTTTTATCCTAAAAAAGCACGATTATTTACTAGTAAAATTAACAATTGGAGCTCCAATTCTTAATTATTTATTTGATTAATCGTTCTAAGCAGCGTTAAAACCTGAGTATAACTTTCCAGAAAACTTGTGTTCTTAAAATTACTATTGATATCTAATCCTAAAAAGTCAGGATGGTTAAAGGAGTTTAATTGTTGTATGTCGCTGAATTTTATGAGCCCACCGCCTATAAAAAAAGGTTTTTCAATTTTTAAAGTCGATAAATAGTTGTAATCAAATTCGCTAACATTAATTTCATTGTCATCAATTTTATTACAATCAAAACAATAATAATCACATACGTCATCATATTCTTGTAATTGGCGTTCTATTGTATTATTGGAAATATTTTTGAGGCAAATCGTTTTGATAATTTCAATCTCGGAGGAGATGGTTCTACAAAAATCTGACGATTCTTCGCCACATAATTGAACAAGATCTAATTCGTATTCATCTATTGTTGCAAAAATATTTTCGATAGAAGAATTTGAAAACAGACCCACTTTTTTTATTTCTGTTTCGATTTTTTTTATTTGCTCAGATTCAGCAGGATTGTTTTTAATGTAATGCGGAGAATTTTCCCGGAAATCCAATCCAACAAAATCTACTAGATACAATTCAAGTTGTTCAAACTCTTTGATTGTGGTAATACCGCAAACTTTTAGATTCATAAACTAAATATACAAAAGATTCAAAAAAGTATAGAAAATAAATTTGATTTGCTACTCAATGTAATATCCAGTTTTTCATTATGGTTTCACCGCAAGGGGTTAATATACTTTCTGGATGAAATTGAACGCCTTGAATATCAAAAGTTTTGTGTTGAATCGCCATAATATACTCATTTTCATCTGTGGCAGTTACAGAAAGGCATTCCGGCATTGATGTTTCATCAATCACCCAACTATGGTACCTTCCTACTTTTTCAATCTCAGCTAATCCCAAAAAAAGAGCAGGAGTAGGGGAATGTATTTTGATATTTGTGGAGACGCCGTGATAAACTGTTTTTAAATTTTTTAGCTTGGCTCCAAATACTTCGCCAATTGCCTGATGGCCTAAACAGATACCCAATATTGATTTTGAAGAAGCGTATTCTTTAATTAAATCCTTTAACAATCCAGCCTCGTCGGGAATTCCCGGGCCAGGGGATAGTATTATTTTGTCGTATTTATTAATGTCTTCTAAACAAATAGTATCATTTTTACAAACATCAACTTTTGCATGTTGTATTTTTTCTACTAAATGCACGAGATTGTATGTAAACGAGTCGTAATTGTCAAAGACAAGAATTTTTCTCAAAATAAAATAATGAGGTCGTTATTAGGATTATGCTGTTATGCAAACTTTTTTGCGTCTTCAAGAAATTTCGCAAGTCCAATATCAGTTAGTGGATGTTTGAGCAAGCCCAAAATTGAATCAAGTGGACAAGTACAAACATCCGCACCCGCTTCAGCACATTTAATAATATGATTTGGGTTTCTGATGGATGCGGCAAGTATTTCAGTTCTATATCCTTGCACACTAAATATTTGGCGCATTTGATGAATAAGATCCATTCCATCCCAACCACTGTCATCCACTCTTCCAATAAATGGTGAAACATAAGTAGCGCCTGCTTTTGCAGCTAAAATTGCTTGGCCTGCAGAAAACACCAAAGTGCAATTGGTCCTTATTTTATTTTCAGTGAACCATTTAATGGCTTTGATGCCATCTTTAATCATCGGAACTTTTACAACAATATTTTTATGAATAGTCACAAGTTTTTTCCCTTCTTCAATGATGCCTTCAAAATCAGTTGAAATCACTTCGGCACTGATGTCGCCATCTACCATTTCGCAAATCGTTTTGTAGTGTTGCATTACTGCCGCTTCTCCTTTAATTCCTTCTTTCGCCATTAGGGAAGGGTTAGTAGTTACGCCATCTAAAATACCTAATTCATTCGCCTCTTTTATTTGAGCTAAATTGGCAGTGTCGATAAAAAACTTCATGATTGATTATTTATTTTTTGAAAAAAAGATTATATTTAAGAATACAGTAAATGGCTCTTACTCTATCTTTCCCATTTATTTTTTTTACTTCATTATAAGCTGGGATAACAATTGATAATATTTTTTGGGGTCATTGTCAATTTGATAAAGTATCACAAAAATAAGGTTAAATAAATAATATTTAATCAAACAAATATTAAGCTTGTTTAACTCGTGTTTCTTGAAAATCATTAAATAGCCTATCTAATTACTTGTTAACTTTGAATCCATTAAAGGTTCAATTAAAAATATGGAAGATCAACTTTCGAAATTTATTAGACTATTTGGGAACATACTACTGTTAATTCTAATTATACTCTTAGCAGTAATTGCAATTTTTGTAGGGTTGAGATTTTTGATGGGCGCGTTGGATTATATTCCATGGTTAACCTATTTTTATATGGCATCAATGCTAGTTATGCCAGCTTGTTTTTTTATAAGTGTATTTGTGATTTTTTTTAAAAGAACAACTTCTCATCCTTCCGCATGGGTTAGGGGATTTTCTAAACTTATTTTTACTGCTTTTATTTTGAGCTGGTCTGTAGTTTTTATATTAGATGCAATTCAATTTTTTAAAAAAGGAAGTTCAGAAATAAATTACTATTTAAGTTATAATCTTCTATTTTTAGTTGCTTCTATTTTTTCAATTTTTGTAATTGGTGTTTTGCAGGCTCTTACCACTGAAAAAGAAAAAGACTGGTTAGACAAGTACCAATAAAATAAAACTACATCAAGGCAATATCAAGAACTTGTTGCATTGTCTTTACAAAATGAAATGTAATCCCTTTAATAAATTCATGGTTTATTTCTTCCACATCTTTTTCATTCTGTGCGCATAATATTATTTCTTTTATGCCTGATCTTTTTGCAGCTAAAACTTTTTCTTTTATTCCGCCTACAGGTAACACTTGTCCACGCAATGTTATTTCTCCTGTCATAGCCAAGTAAGGTTTTATTTTTCTGTTTGTAAAAGCGCTGGCTAGTGCAGTCATCATCGTTATACCTGCACTTGGTCCATCTTTTGGCACAGCTCCTTCCGGCACATGTATATGCACGTTTTTTGTTGAGAACAATTGCGGATCTATACCTGCTTTTTTGGGATTTGCCTGAATCCAAGAGTAAGCAGTGCTGGCGCTTTCTTTCATCACGTTTCCTAAATTTCCTGTTAGTTTTAATTCTCCTTTGCCTTCACTTAATTGAGCCTCAATAAAAAGTATATCGCCTCCAACATAAGTCCAGGCAAGGCCTACAGCCACACCGGCCATGTTGGCCATCTTATACATTTCGTTACTAAACTTGGGTTTGCCTAATATTTTTTCAATATCCAAATTTGTAATGGTTGCTTTTAATTTGCCTTTTACCACTAATTCTTTTGCCAGATACCTCATAACACTTGCGAGTACTCTATCAAGTTCTCTTACGCCACTTTCTCTGGTATAATCTGTGATGATTTTCTCTAGTACTACATCACTCATTTTAAAACTATTTTCCTTCAGTCCGTGCATTTCTTTTTGCTTTGGAATGAGGTGTTGTTTTGCAATTTGAATTTTTTCTTCAATGGCGTATCCGCTTAAATCTATGATTTCTAATCTGTCTCTTAAAGCGGGTTGGATATTGCTTAAGTTATTTGCAGTGGCTATGAAAAGCACTTTACTTAAATCGTATTCCAACTCTAGATAATTATCGTAAAAAGCCTGATTCTGTTCCGGATCTAAAACCTCTAATAAAGCAGAAGATGGATCGCCGCGATGGTCACTTCCTACTTTATCAATTTCATCTAATATCATTACCGGGTTACTGGATTTTGTTTTTCGAATGGATTGAATAATCCTACCCGGCATTGCACCAATGTATGTTTTACGATGTCCACGAATTTCACTTTCGTCGTGAACACCACCTAAACTTACCCTAACATATTTTCTGTTTATAGCGGCGGCAATGCTTTTGCCTAAACTCGTCTTCCCAATTCCCGGAGGTCCAATGAAACATAAAATAGGACTTTTCATGTCGCCCTTTAATTTTAATACCGCCAAATATTCTAAAATACGTTCCTTGATTTTATGCATTCCATAATGGTCTTTATCAAGAACTTTTTTTGCTTTTTTTAGGTCATAAGAGTCTTCGGTATATTCTTCCCAAGGCAAATCAAGTAACAAATCAAGATGATTATAAATAACAGAATAATCTGGTGTAGAAGGATGCATCCGCTCCAATTTCTCAATACTTTTATTAAACATTTCCTTTGCAGCAGGAGTCCATTTTTTTGTTTCTCCTTTTTTCATCATTTCTTTTACTTCAGCTGCATTTTCGCCACCCAATTCTTCTTTAATGGCTTTTAATTGCTGTTGTAAGAAATATTCTCTTTGTTGTTTATCAAGTTCGGCTCTTGTTTTATTAGTTACTTTATTTTTTAATTCTGCATACTGTAATTCAGTTTGCATGAGGTTCATTAATAGCTCTGCTCTTTCTATTAAAGATTGTGTTTCTAATAGTTGTTGCTTTTGCTTTAAATCACAATTCAGATTGCTGCTGGCAAAATGAATTAAGAAAGATGGATTTTCAATATTCTTTAATAGTATCGCAGCTTCACTTGGAATGTTAGGAGATAGTCCAACAATTTGTGAGGCTAAATCTTTGATGCTGCTTATCATGGCATCAAAATCTGGATTGTTTTTTACTACATCTTCCTCAAGCAAACTAATATTGGCTTTGAAATAAGGATCGTCTGTAATTATATTTTCAATTCTAAATCTTTTTCTTCCTTGAATAATTATAGTTGTGCCACCATCTGGCATCTTTATCAGCTTAACAATTTTTGCAACCGTACCAATAGCTTCTAAATCATTAGCAGTGGGCTCTTCGATTGAACTGTCTTTTTGCGCCACCACACCTACTAATTTATCAGATTTATAGGCATCACTTACTGCTTTAATACTTTTATCTCTACCAACTGTAATTGGAATTACAACTCCTGGAAATAATACTGTATTTCTTAGTGGCAATAATGGTAATTCACTTGGGATTATTTGGTTGTCTGCATTTGCATCTTCTTCGTTAAGTGGAATGATAGGCATAAACTCCATTTCATCTTCTCCACTTTGCATAAATATATTTTTATTCATTTGGCAAATTTAATAAGTAAAAAACTTTATTTCTAATTAAAACAACAATTTAAACAGATTTAAAAATCCTTTGAAGATTCAACCACACAACTTAAATAATAAACACTTAAAGCTTATTTTTGCCAATTATGGACATCGAATTATCTCAGTTTGAGCAATTTATTATGAATAAAATTTCATTGGCAGCCCAAAAGCTTCAATTGGAATCTTATGTGGTAGGAGGCTTTGTAAGAGATAAGATAATCAACAGACAAACAAAAGATATAGATGTAGTATGTATTGGAGATGGCATTGAACTCGCAAACGAGGTAGCTAAACACTTTAATCCTTCGCCTTCGGTTAATTTTTTTAAGAATTTTGGAACAGCTCAAATAAAGATCAATCAAAATGAAACAGAATCAATAGAAATTGAATTTGTAGGGGCCAGAAAAGAAAGCTACAATTTTGATAGTCGAAATCCTATTGTTACACCTGGTACTTTAGAAGATGATCAATGGAGAAGAGATTTTACCATTAATGCAATGGCCATCAGTTTGAACAAAGAAAATTTCGGAATATTAATCGATCCTTTTAATGGGTTAGAACATATTAAAGAACGACTTATTAAAACACCTTTATCACCAGACTCAACTTTTAGTGATGACCCATTGAGAATGATGCGAGCCATTAGATTTGCAACACAATTATCTTACACAATTGAAGCCAATACATTTGAGGCTATAAAAAATAACGCTCACAGAATAAAAATTATCAGTCAAGAAAGAATCGTTGAAGAGATAAATAAAATTATTTTGTCTCATCAGCCATCAGTTGGTTTTGATATGCTTTACAAGACTGGTTTATTAGAAATTATTTTTCCACAGATGGTTGATTTAGTTGGAGCTGAGTATATAGATGGTAAAGGGCACAAAGATAATTTTTATCACACCTTACAAGTGTTGGATAATATTTCTAAAAACACCGATGACCTCTGGCTTCGATGGGCAGCTATCTTACATGACATTGCAAAGCCCGCTACTAAAAAGTTTGAAGAAGGCCATGGATGGACTTTTCACGGACATGAAGTAGTCGGAGGCAGGATGGTGCCTAAAATATTTACACAACTAAAACTTCCTCAAAATGAAAAGATGAAGTTTGTAAGAAAAATGGTTGAGTTGCATTTAAGGCCTATTAGTCTTACGAAAGAAAGCATAACAGACTCCGCTATACGAAGATTGATTTTTGATGCGGGCGAAGACTTGGATGCTTTATTTACTTTGTGTAGTGCAGATATTACTTCTAAGAATAAAGAAAAGGTAAAACGTTATTTATTCAATTTCGAATTGGTTAAAGAGCGATGTGCAATAGTTGAGGCCAGTGATCATATTAGAAATTGGCAGCCTCCTGTGAGTGGAGAAATGATAATGGAATATTTTAAGTTGACGCCTTGCAGAGAAGTGGGTGTAATTAAAAATGCAATTAGAGAGGCCATTCTTGATGGTGTAATACCCAATGAATACAAGGCTGCGCATGCTTTTATGATTGAGACAGGTAGAAAATTAAATCTCGTTCAATAGCTAATTTTTTATTTTACGAAGAATAATTTATTTTATTGATTTTACTTATTTTTGATTATGGCTATATTAAAATTCAGAGTGTATTGGGAAGAGGATGACAGTATTTACAGAGATATTGTTATCAAACATCAACAAACTTTTTTTGATTTGCAAACTGCAATTTTAAAAAGCTATGAATTCGATAATAAACACGCAGCTACATTTTATAAAAGCAACGATACCTGGCAGGAAGGCAGAGAAATTAGTTTGGAGAAATATGATAAAGCCTATAAGGCAGAGCCCTTATTAATGAAGGATACAAATATTGGTAGCCAGGTTGCAGATCCTAATCAGAAATTTATTTTCGAATACGATTTTATCAAGGGCTGGAAATTTATGCTTGAATTGATAAATGTAGATAAGTCAGAAAACTCACAAATTGAATACCCTACTTGCGTTAGAGTAGAGGGTTTATCTCCTTCACAATATGGTACCAAAGGTTTTGTTGATAGCCGCTTAGCAGAAATGGAAGAAAAATATGATCTGCATCCAGATGCAATGAGTGATGGATTTGGTGAGGAAGGCGATGATGATAACATGTCTGAATCTTCAGAAGAAGAAATGGGTGAAGAAGACACACAGGATATTTAATCAGGGAGTAGCGGCCGAAGGCAGAGGTTTAAGAGGTTTAAGGTTTAAGAGGTTTCAGAAGTTTAAGGTTTAAGAAGTTTTAAGAAGTTTAAAGTTTAAGAGTTTAAGGTTTAAGAAGTTTAAGAGGTTTAAGCTTCTGTAAGATTGCAACCCTTGATTTAGCCCCTTGATTTAGCGCCGGTCTGAGACCGGCGCTAAAAAGCTAAAAAAGAATTTTAATAAGTTTAATTTGAATAAATGGATGACAGCCTCAGAAGAAATTTTGGGGCATTTTTTATTTCCAGAGAAATACTTATCTTTGACGTTAGTAACTTAATTGGTTAGTATGATTGTTTCATTTGGAGATAAGGATACTCAAAAAATCTGGGAAGGTTTTCGAGTAAAAACGTTATCAACGGAAATTCAAGAAATAGGAAGAAGAAAGTTGAGAATGATAAATAACTCTGTTAATGTTAATGATTTGATGATTCCTCCATCCAATCGTTTAGAAAAGCTAAAAGGCGACCTTAAAAATTATTATTCTATCAGAATTAATAACCAATGGAGAGTTGTTTTTAAATGGAATAATGGCAATGCTACTGATGTGTCAATTATTGATTATCATTAAATTATTTTTTATGCAACAGTTAAAAAACATACATCCCGGTGAAATTCTGATGGAAGAGTTTTTGATTCCATTGGAAATATCAGCGTACAGACTTTCTAAAGATATTTGCATACCTCAAACCAGGATTTCTGAAATTCTTAAATGCAGAAGAAGTATAACAGCAGATACTGCATTGAGGTTGTCAAAATATTTTGGGAACAGCCCTAAATTTTGGCTGGGGCTGCAAGATGATTTTGATATAGAGGAACAACAAAAACAAAAAAGTATGGATTTTAAAAGTATAAAACAGCATAATAAAAAAGCCGCTTAAAAAATTATAATCTAATAATACTTAATAAATTAATCACCATTTGGTTAGATATTTGTCATTTAAAGAGTTCTTTACAAACTCAATAACAAATTATGATAAAAACTTGCATTCTAATTTCTGGTCCAACTGCCATTGGCAAGACTGCACTCGCAATTGAATTAGCTCAAAAATTTTCAACACAAATAATTTCAGCGGATAGCAGACAATGTTATAAAGAATTAAATATTGGTGTTGCGAAACCAACTCAACATGAATTGGAATTGGTAACCCATCATTTTATTAATTCTCATTCTATTCATGAAAAAATAAACGCTGCTGATTTTGAAAAGTACGCACTGGATTCAATTGCTAAAATTTTTGAAGTTTCCAATATTGCAATTATGGTTGGCGGTACAGGGTTATATATGAAGGCGTTTACAGAAGGCATCGATAATATTCCAGCGATACCTGCAGATGTGCGCACAGAAATTTCCAACAGATATAGCTTGCACGGTTTTAAATGGCTAGAAGAAAAATTAATATATACAGATAAGGAGTATGCCAATAGGGGAGATATGAAAAATCCTCAACGCATGATGCGCGCCCTCGAAGTGAAGCTTCATACCAATCAATCTATTTTAGCCTACCAATCCGGCGCGAAAAAACAAAGAGAGTTTAATATCATAAAAATTGGCTTAGAGAGCAACAGAGAAGCTTTGTATACAAGAATAAACTCTCGCGTCGATAATATGATCTCTCAAGGGTTGATTGAAGAGGCTTTTGAGTTAAAACAGTTTGAGTTATTAAATGCATTGCAGACAGTAGGGTATGCTGAATTGTTTGATTATTTCAAAGGAAATTTTTCTAAAGAACAAGCTATTGATTTAATAAAGCAGCACACCCGACAATATGCAAAACGACAAATGACCTGGTTTAAAAAAGATACTTCTATACAATGGTTTTCTAATGATTCTGCGGAAGTATTCAATTTTCTATCAAAAAAATTAGATTGAATTTTCGAAAAAAATAAAAACTACTTTTGCACAGCAAACATCATTCAAATAAAAAACAACAATGAGTAAAGAATTAACATCAAGAGCCGCAGATTATTCTCAATGGTATAATGATTTAGTGATAAAAGGCGAGTTGGCTGATTATTCAGCTGTAAGAGGGTGTATGGTTATAAAGCCTTATGGGTATGCACTTTGGGAAAACATGAGAGATCAATTAGATAGAATGTTTAAGGAAACAGGACACGTAAATGCCTACTTCCCTTTATTTGTTCCGAAAAGTTTATTTGAAGCAGAAGAAAAAAATGCAGAAGGCTTTGCAAAAGAATGCGCAGTAGTAACCCATTATAGATTAAAAACAGATCCCAATAACAAAGGAAAATTAATTGTGGATCCGGAAGCAAAATTAGAAGAAGAGCTTGTTATCAGACCAACGAGTGAGGCCATCATCTGGAACACTTATAAAAGCTGGATACAATCTTATCGTGATTTGCCAATATTAGTGAATCAATGGGCTAATGTGGTGAGGTGGGAAATGCGTACACGTTTGTTTTTGAGAACCGCTGAGTTTTTATGGCAGGAAGGTCATACCGCTCATGCAACAAAGCAAGAGGCAATTGAAGAGACTACAAAAATGTTGGATGTATATGCTCATTTTGTTGAACACTATATGGCTGTTCCAGTGATAAAGGGTGTCAAGACTGCTAATGAAAGATTTGCTGGTGCAGAAGATACCTATTGCATCGAAGCGTTGATGCAAGATGGAAAAGCACTTCAAGCGGGTACTTCTCATTTCTTAGGACAAAACTTTGCAAAAGCTTTTGATGTGCAATTTTTAAATAAAGAAAACAAACAAGAATATGTTTGGGCAACTAGCTGGGGCGTTTCTACAAGACTGATAGGTGCATTAATTATGGCTCACAGCGATGACCAAGGGTTGATTATGCCACCAAGAATTGCACCACTGCAAGTTGTGATTGTTCCCATTTATAAAGGAGAAGAAAGCAAGTCAATTATTGACAATAAAGTTGAAGCATTAATTAAAGAATTAAAAGCTTTAGGCATTTCAGTAAAATATGATAACAGTGATAATGCTCGTCCAGGTTGGAAGTTTGCAGAATATGAATTAAAAGGAGTGCCTGTTAGAGTGGCACTTGGTTTAAGAGATATTGAAAATAATGTTGTTGAATTAGCAAGAAGAGATACCAAAGAAAAATCTTCAGTATCTATGGATGGATTGGCTGATTATATAAAAAATTTATTAGAAGAAATTCAAGAAAATATTTTCCAAAAAGCATTGAATTTTAGAAATGAAAATATCAGAGAGGCTAATTCAATGGAAGAGTTTGTAAGCATTTTAGATAACCAAGCTGGATTTGTTGCTGCTCATTGGGACGGAACTTCTGAAACAGAAGATAAAATAAAAGAACAAACAAAAGCAACGATAAGATGCATTCCTTTACAAAATAAGCTGGAAAACGGCGCTTGTGTTTTTTCTGGAAAACCCAGTACACAAAGAGTTTTATTTGCAAGAGCTTATTAATAATTCCAAATCCAACATCTTGAATAAAAAAGGTACTTACCGTCAAAAATACATTGCAAAAACAGGAGATGTTTTATCTCATGCATCATCAGGCATGAGATTAACTGTATCAAAAGAAATTCAAGACGAATATGAAGAAGGAAAAATGTTATTGCTAGATAAGCCACTACATTGGACTTCTTTTGATGTAGTTAATAAAGTAAGAGCCATCCTCCGAATAAAAAAAGTAGGACATGCCGGAACGTTAGACCCATTAGCAACAGGGTTATTGATAATTTGTACCGGAAAATATACCAAGAAGATAAATGAATATATGTCAAAAGGAAAAGAGTACACTGGCTCAATCACTTTAGGTGCAGTTACTGCTTCCTTTGATCTTGAAACAACTCCAGAAGACCATAAAGATTATTCTTCAATTCAGGTCTCTGATATAGAAGAGGCGATCAAAAAGTTTCAAGGAGATATTTTACAGCTCCCACCCAAATATTCTGCACTCAAACAAAAAGGAATTCCTTTGTACGAATTAGCCAGAAAAGGCATGGAGTTAGAGTTGCATGTAAGAAAAGCAAACATAAGTGCTTTTGAAATTGTTTCTATTGATATGCCTGTCATTCATTTCCGAATTGCCTGTTCAACGGGCACCTATATTCGAAGTATTGCAAATGATCTAGGCGAAGAGTTAGGATGTGGAGGTTATCTTAGCAGTTTGTCAAGAACCAAAATAGGAGACATGCAAATCGAAAATGCCCTTACTATTGATAACTGGATTAATCAATTGAAGCCTTCAACAGAAGAATAATAAATTAAAAGGGATATCCAATACCTATACTAAAATTGAAGTTTTCATACCTCCATTTTCTATATTCATCGTTAGTTCCTCTTAAGAATATCTTTTTAACACAATCTTTGAAGCTGATATTGGGGGCCTGCCATCCATCATTTACATAAAACAATTCAGGTCGTTTAAATCTAAATCCAAAATCAAATCTTACAACAAAATAATTAAAATCAAATCTCAATCCGGTACCGCCAGTAACCCCTAATTGACTATAAAAGGTTTTAAAATTGAATTGAGATTTGTCAGTTGATCTATCTGATTTATTATTGTAGAGATTCCAAATGTTTCCAATATCAGTAAAGACAACACCTTTAAGAGAAAGTGTATTAGGAATGATTCTGATGATGTCAAATCTGTATTCGCTGTTTATTTCAAATTGTATATCTCCTGATCTGTCATTGAAAAAACTTTTGTTTGTGCTGTAAGGTAATAATGGTTTTCCACCAGGTCCAATTCCCCTTATGGGCCAAGCTCTCATGCTATTACTACCACCACCATAATATTGTTTAAAGAAGGGTAGTGTTCTATTAGTGTCAATCCCTAACAACGGTACCCCAATGCCTACAAATCCTCTTAATGCTATAGCTGTTTTGTTGTAAACAATATTTCTTTTAATTTCTGCATCCGTTTTTATAAATCTTCTTTTATAATTGTTTATCATTGGGATTAAACCCCATGTTAATCCAGACTCTTCAGCATTCAGTCTGATTAATGTCTCATTCGTTAAACTATTTATGTGATTATTTTTGCTGAAAGTTTTGGAAAAGCCTAGACTCATTCCACTTGCAAAGGCCGTGTTATATGAAAATCGTAAAAAAGGGTTTTGTTCTAATATCAATGCAAAACTATCAGATTCTTTATACAAGTTGCTGAATGCAAAATTTAAAGATGTCCAATTCCATTTCCAGCCATTACGTTTGATGCCACTCCATCCAAATCCAGCATTTGCAGATCGCAAACTGAAAAGATTGAGACGTGTAATATTACTAACCCCAAAATTGATAAAGGTTTCTCCTTTGGTATTTTGGTTAGGTCCAAATAAATTGGGAATCGGTTTTAAAATAATTCTTGGAAAAACAGTTGCATTCTCATAACTAAACTCAGTAGTGTTTATAAGATTTTTATTGCCGAAATTGTTCTTATTTAATTCTACTCCCACTCTGAATTTGTTTGTCATTCGAATAGCCTGACTGAAAAGATTTCTATTTACTATGGATAGATTTTCTGACAAACCAAATAGATTACCTGCAAGTACAGTGCTATTGTTATTAGATGCAGAGTAACTTAATTCTAAAGAATTATCAAACAAATATTTTTTTGCAGGAATCAATTGAACATTTAGATTGATTTTGTTTTTTTCTATGCTGTCTTCATCTATTTGAATATTAACATTTTGCCATACACCAGTTTTCGATAAATTAAATAGGGTATTATTGTAGTTTAATTGAGAATATAAATCACCTGATTTGATATCAATGAGTTTGTCAAAAAGAAAAGGGTTTATGATTCTGTTTTGAAAATAAATATGATATTTTTTTGTTGATATACTTTGATAAGTATAAGAAGTATCTTTTTTATCGATTTGATAATCTGGCCAAATATTGATTTTGTTGATGAAATATCTTTGCAATTTTGAAGAATCAGTAGTTGGGTTTAAATTAATAAAAATTTTGATTGTGGGATTATCAATTCTTTCTTGTGCCTTTGATAATAATTTTAATTGCTCTAAAGGATCCCCTGAAATTGAAATCAGAGATTCATTGGTTGTGTCTCCTTGTACTTTTATTTCGGAAGAGGAGATTTTATAATATCCATTATTCCTCAAACTGTCTACAATTCTGTTTACCTCAGACAATACATTAATTTTTGTGATAGGGTCTTGTTTTTTCAGAAAAGATTCTTTGGGTAAATTTTTAACTAACTCTTCATTTCCAATTAACTTAAGTCCGTAATTGATTTGTTCAATAGCAGTTGGATTGCCAGGTATTACTTTGTAAGTAACATGAATTCTTTTTTTTGTGGTATCACAAGTATAATTCACTTTTGAATGATAATATCCCATGTGAAACATCGATGACTGCATATTGTCAGCCGATGAATTTGTAGCATTATCGTTATAGACTAAAGGATTCTTTATAATGTTTAATAAAAAAAGATATTGTGCTACTTTTATTTTGCTGCTATCTTCTAATTGTGAGGTTAATTTTTGAATTAAATCAGATTGTTGGGTCTTGCTAAAATGTCCATTTTCTATTTCTATACTATTTTTATAAAGATAAAACTTGTCTTTTGGCGGATTTTTGACAAAAGGCCTCCCACAAGAACTAACTACAATGAGAAAAATAATTGTTTTGCCAAATAAACAGAACAACGAATAACAAGAGTTATTTTTGGTCATAAATTTAATGTCATGATTAGTAAATCAACTATCAAATATATTCAAAGTTTACAGCACAAAAAATTTAGAGATGAACTCAATGAATTTGTAGCTGAAGGTAACTAGTTAGTAACAGAATTATTGCGTGAGAAATATATTATCTGTAAACGAATTTATGCTCTTCAATCTTGGGTTGACCAACTACAATCATCGCTCTCCACTGAACTGACGCCTATTATTGAAATCATTGAACCCTTCGAATTGGAAAAAATTGCAGCCTATTCAACGCCCAATCAAGTAATAGCCATTTTTGAAAAGAAAGAGATGCAATTTCAATTTTCAACACAATCAAACCACACTTTAGTGTTAGACCATATTCAAGACCCGGGCAACTTAGGTACTATTATTAGAACCGCTGATTGGTTTGGAATCCAAAATATAGTTTGTTCAAAAAATACGGTTGATCTCTATAATCCTAAAGTAGTGCAAAGTACAATGGCAAGTTTGGGGCGCGTAAATGTTGTCTATACAGATCTGATTGATTGGTTGAGCAAACAAAAATCACTTCCCATTTTTGCAGCAGCTTTAGAGGGGACTTCTCTAACTCAAATTAAAGCAAACAATGAAACTATACTTATCATAGGAAATGAAGCTAATGGAATTTCAGATGATATCTTGAAATTGGCAACTCAAAAAATCACAATTGATAAATTTGGCAAGGCAGAATCATTAAATGCGGCTATTGCTAA
>CANGGD010000017.1 GCA_947453295.1 Chitinophagaceae bacterium
ATAAAAATTCAAGTATAAAACCTCCATTTTTTGATGAACATAAATTAGAAAGTAAAAAATACTTATTATTAACATTACATAGACCATCAAACGTTGATAAAGAATTTCAATTACAAAATTTATTAGAACAAATTAAAGATTCTGCTGAAGATTTAAAAATAGTATTTCCAGTACATCCCAGAACAAAATTAAAATTAAACCAACTGAATATTTCTTATAAAAACCTACTACCTATAGAGCCTCAATCTTATCTTAAATTTTTATACCTGATTCAAAATAGCCTTGGAATAATTACAGACTCTGGAGGTATAACTGAAGAAGCTACTATACTTAATATACCATGTATAAGTTTAAGAGATACAACCGAAAGACCCGAAACGATTGAAGTTGGGACCAATGAATTAGTGGGCAATGATTTGAAAAAATTGGATTCAAATATACAGCTCATAAAAAATAATCAATGGAAAAAAGGCATAGCCCCACCCTTATGGGATGGACAAACCTCCAATAGAATTATTAAAGTTCTGTGCGATTATTATAACCAATAAAATGAATAGAGTATTCAAAATATACCTACAAGCCACCTTTATCATTATTGATTTGGCTATGTTATGTATTGCATTTTTTTTTACAACTCATGCATACCAATTGAATTATTTTGATAATGAAATTCTTTTCTATTTCTATTTTATTTGTATCAATATCATTACCTGGTTTATATGTATTATAGTTTTTAGTTTATACAGAGAACACATTATTATCGAATTTGAAAAATTTACTAAAAGAAGTTTTCAAACGTATATCTTATGGTTATCCATTAATCTTATCCTATTTCTTGAATTCAAAATCCAGCAGTTAGACCAAAAAATTGTGTTAGTCTATTTTGGTTTATTTTTTTTAGGTATAGCCTTTAACAGAGTTCTTTATATTGGAATCAAAAATTATTATCAAAACAAAGATTTTCTTTTTAATAGAGTCATTATTATAGGATACAACACTGTTGCAACTAAACTAGCTTCTTATTTTGAAGAAGAAACAGTTAATATTAAATTGATTGGCTTCGTAGAAAATGAGCAATTCATAAATCAAATTTCTCATTATCCGGTTTTTTCAGATATTAGAGACACAATAAAAATTGCAAGAGAAAATAAAATTCAAGAGATATACTCTACTATCTCTCCAAAAGACAATAACGAAATTTATGAGATTATGTCATTTGCAGAAAAAGAATGCATTCGATTTAAATTAGTTCCCAATCTAAATGCATTCGTAAACAAATCTTTTAAAGTAGATTTTATAAGGGATTTACCTATTTTAACTTTAAGAACAGAACCATTAGAAGATGTAGGAAATAAAATTCTTAAACGCGCTTTAGATATTATCATAAGCTCTTTGGTGATAGTTTTTATTCTTTCTTGGCTAATTCCATTGATTGCCATTTTGATCAAATTAAATTCAAAAGGTCCCGTATTTTTTATTCAGCAAAGAACTGGAAAAAACAATTCGATTTTCAATTGTTTGAAATTTAGAACCATGAAAACAAACGCCTTTTCTGATAAAATACAAGCTACAAAACATGATGATCGAATTACAAAACTGGGAGCTTTTCTTAGAAAAAGCAGCTTGGATGAATTCCCTCAGTTTATCAATGTTTTTACTGGCGAAATGAGTTTAGTTGGCCCAAGACCCCATATGGTAAAGCATACACATGACTACTCTGAAATTGTTGATGAATACATGACTAGATTATTTCTAAAACCAGGCATTACAGGATGGGCACAAATAAATGGTTTAAGGGGTGAAATAAAAAATGATAAAGAAGTAATGCTAAGAGTTTCTAATGATTTATGGTATCTCGAAAATTGGAGCATTTTACTCGATATCAAAATTATTATCCTAACATTCTTCAATATCATTAAAGGAGATAAAAAAGCTTATTAATTACCTGCTATTCTTTTATGATTTTATAGACAAACTGTTGATTACCTTGAAACAATCTAACAAAGTACATTCCCGGATTAAAATTATTTCCAAAAATAAAACTCTGGTCTATCCCTCCCTTTGTAGTATATATTTTTCTTCCTAAATAATCAATCACTTCTATATAAATATCTTCATCGGAATCTGAATCCACATTCAAATTGAAATTTTGAACAGAAGGATTTGGTGATACAAAAATGGAAAGATTATTTTGATTCTTGCCATTCGTATTCAATAATACGGTTTTATTTACACCGCATCTATTTCTAGAATTTTTTATAACGATACTAAAACTTACAATTGCATTGTATGCATCTTTTGCTTTAACCGTATACGTTCCAGGCGCTAAATTACTGAATGAAGATTGTGACTGAAATGCACCATTATTTAAAGCATAAGTGTAAGGTGATTGACCACCATTAGCTAAAACTTCTATATAACCATTGTTTGCATTTCTGCAAGTCAAATTTGTTACTTTAATTAAATTTAATGAGAGCAATGAAAGTAAACTTTGATTAATAATTATATCCTTTGTAGCAATACAACTATTTGCATCTTTTACATATACAGTGTAAGCACCAACCGCAACATTTTTAAAAGTATCACTCAATTGATAACCACCACTATTCAATTGAAATGAGTAAGGCGTAGTTCCACCTGATGCTTTTACGAATACTTTTGTATACCCACCTGAACTAATAGCGCTATCATACGATGCAATAACATTTATGGGTGTTGGCTGAGAAATTGTAACTGATGAACTAATGGAAGTATTATTTGCATCCTTAACTATATAATTATAAGTACCAGCTCCAACCGTGAAACTACCCGTACCAGTATAAGGTGCAACTCCTCCTGTTGCCGACACATTAACCAAAGTGCTTCCACCGTTACATGAAATTGTACCCGCGTTTACATTTATTATTAATGGTGAAATACTGCTAGTCCTTTCAATGATACCAGCATCGGGATTAGCAACAATTGAATTACCCAAAAAATCTGATGACAACCCAACTGCTTGACCAAAATTAATTGCTGCACTATTACTTATTGGAGTTAAATCCCAATTAGTAGGATTAACCGAAGTAGTATTGGTCCATATATTTTGCGAAGTAGATAGCTCTGAAGTAGTTAAGGTGAAATTTGTAATGCTATTATTTGACAATTGATAAATATTATTTTCATGAACAAGTTGACCAGCTGTCCACTGACCAGAGCGCATAATATCTATCCCTGAATTCAAATAAAAAATATTGTTTTTAAATACTGCAATGCCTAAAGTAGCAACACTGGTGCTCATACTAGCCATATTACTTGAGGGCAATCTGTTTACAGCATTTTCAATAATCACGTTATTGTAAAACATCATGTTGTTTACAGTTACAACATAAGCACCTGAATTATTTATATAAAACAAAGAACCATTATTAATAAATTTATTGTAAACGAATTTATTATTGTCAATAGTTCCGCCATTACCAGATCCGTTTTCAACTACGCCATTACAATCATAAAAAGTATTATACCCAATAAAATTATTTGAAGAGCCGCTGCCATAGAATTCTACCGCTCCCCCGTCGTAAGTATAATCATAGCTGTTAGCCCAACAATCATGAAAGTAATTATTAGTTATAGTATTATTCGCACTAGATATAACAACCGGATTGGCTCCATAATCATTATTCCCACCTACATTATTAACCACCATTCTTAAATTACCAATATCGCAATGATCAATTGTATTATTTGGTCCTACCCAATAGGTACCTATACCAACCAATGAAATTTTACAATTTTTAATGACATTAAAACTAGATGAGCCATCAAAACCGAAAGCCCTTTGAATATTGGATTGAATAGTTCTATCTGTTGAACTTATCGAAGGGTCTGTAATTTCAAATCCATCAAATACTATGTAGTTTCTATTATATTGATAGATGAGATAAGTTATTGCAGAACCTGTACCCGTTAATTTAGGTTTGTTACCTAAACCATAACTATTAAATGTGATAGGATTTCCCGAAGTGCCGGATTTATTTATTGTTAATGTTCCAGAAAATGAATCGCCACTCTTGAAGGATATGGTATCGCCCGGTAGAAAAAGACTCATATTAGACTGCACAACAGCCAATGATTTCCAAGGGGTTGAAAGGTTTCCATTGGAAGTAGCTCCTGTGTAAGAGGAGCTAACATAATAGACACGAGCAAATGAACAAAAACTAATTAGGATAAAGGATAAAAATAGAATTGATTTTTTTAAAATGAATTTTGTTTTCATAGGAGCATAATTTATTGGGGTACAAAAATGGGTTGATTGTATTTTTGAAAATCATTCTAAGGATAATTGTTATCATTAAAATGCATGATCTTAATACTTCTCTATTCATTCCAAATAGTATGCCAAAAGAATTAAATGCTCAATAAAATTTGTTAAGATAAAATGTTTAAGGCTGATTAATAGCTTTCAATAGCTCATCTGCATTGAATTTATGAGATTCAAGCCCTTCGAAGCTTTTAATAATATTTCCATTCCATAAATAAGAAACCCCTGGGGTACTCCCTTTGTTACCTAACAATTTAAAGAAAGTAGGAATATCATCTATAATATAATATAGAAACACACGATTAACTTCTTTAAAGAAATCAGGGATTTGATACACTTCTTCGTTCATAAACAAAACATATACAGGTGGCAAAGCTTGTTTTTTTGAAAGGGCAACAATTTCTTTAGCTGCTTCCCTGCAATGATCACAGCCTGGCACAAATAAGCAAACAATTTTTTTTCCGTCATCCAAGTTGACTTTTTTACCACTAAAATCTGTGTACGGTGCGAAAATAGAGCTTGTTTTTTTAGGGCCTATTTCTTTAGCAATTTTTGTAGTTGTATCCTTTTGTTTTACTTTAAAATTGGATGTATCAGTTATTTTAGTTGATGCTACTTCGGATACAGTATCGCTTGTTGCTGAGGACGAATCCGAAATTGGAACTATGGGAGATGGCAATGTACTTACTTCTGTCTTCTTGCTACACGGACAAAATGGAAATGAGAAAAACATAATAAAAGCCGAAAGAAAATAAATAAACAGAATTACGATGAAATTATTCTGACCCTTTGGTTTATCCTCAACATTTTTGAATAGATAAATTAATAGCAGAATGGTTACGATATTTTTAATAACTGCTTCTAATGGCGTCATTGGGATAAGCTGCCCAAAGCAACCACAGTTGCCATTCATTGCTCCATGCTCATACATTTGAATACTCAAATGCACACAAAATGCAATTAATAAAAATATAGTTACAGGTATTACAAATGATTTAATGAAATGTTTTTGCAAAATCGCTATGGCAATAGCAGTCTCCAAAGCAATGATTAATCTGGATAAATAAGGAGCGGCACACCAATCAACTATACCTAAATCAACAAGTTGCTTTTCAAAAGCCCAAATAGGGAAAGACTTTGCAACTGCAGATAAAATAAATAAGAATGAAATAATAATCCTTACAATTAAGGGTAAATGTTTTTTGAAATTATTCATAGCATTCAATTAATTTATGATTAAAAATATTTCTTTTTAAAATTAATGAGCATGTACATTCTCGCTAATCAAAATCAAACCAAATACTGCATAGTTTAAAATATCAAAATAATTAGAGTCTATGCCTTCGCTCACTACAGTTAATCCATTGTTAGCAATAATCTGTTTAATTCTTAACAACTTGGCTAAAATCAAATCAACAAAACTCTCCTGACTCATCTCTCTCCATGCTTCGCCATAATCATGGTTTTTATCGAGCATTAAATGTTTTGCTTTATTAATAATTTCATTGTATCTGGCAGAAACCTCATCTATTGGAAGATCTTCCATTTCTTCATTTTGAATATCCAATTGAATTAAACCAATAACGGCGTAATTTACAATTCCTTCAAATTCACTCTTAATACCATCGCCAATTTTCTGTTCTTTTTTTTCTTGAATTGTTCTGATTCTTTTGGCCTTGATATAAATTTGATCTACTATAGAAATAGTACGATACACGCGCCACGATGTTCCGTAATCTGCCGCTTTTTTTAGAAAAATATTTCTACAAGATTCTACAGCTTTATCATATTGAACATTCGTAGATTTCATTATTTAAAATTGTTTTTGTTAATCAACTTAGTTTATCAGTACTTTCCTAACAAGTTACTATCAAAAGTCTCATAATAATATGAAAACTCTTTTTAAATGAATCAATATTTTTTTATAAAAAACAATGATACCGCCTTAAATTCGTAACTTATAAAATCGGCACAAAAATACAATTACTACATCAATGTTCACACTCAATTGTAAAGGAAAAATTCTAACCATTAATACCCCAATTGTAATGGGCATAATAAATGCCACCCCCGACTCCTTTTATGAGGGATATTTAAACTTGTCGATGGATGAAATAGTACAATTAGCTGAAAAAATGATAGAAGATGGCGCTACTATTTTAGATATTGGCGGACAAAGTACACGACCTAATAGTGAAAAATTAACTTGGGAGGAAGAAGCCAAAAGGGTTTTACCGGTAATAGAAGCTTTACATAAAAAGTTTCCAACTGTTATACTTTCAATAGATACCTATTATCATCAAGTTGCCGAGCTTGCTATCGAAGCGGGGTGCTCTATCATTAATGATGTGAGTGCTGGCAATTTAGATAATGAAATGTTATTCACTGCAGGCAAACTTAAAGTGCCTTATATTGCTATGCACATGCAAGGCGCACCTCAAAACATGCAAAACAATCCAGAATATTCAGATGTTTCTAAAGAATTGCTTGATTTTTTTACAGAAAAAATAAATCAATGTGAGCAGGCGAAAATACATGACATCATTATTGATCCAGGTTTTGGTTTTGGCAAAACCACCGTTCATAATTTTAAGTTGTTAAAAGATCTAAATATTTTTTCCATACTGAAAAAACCAATACTAGCAGGACTTTCAAGAAAAGGAATGATTCATAAAACATTAGGAATTACTGCCAAAGAAGCGCTTAATGGAACTACTGCCTTAAACATGCTCGCTTTACAAAACGGAGCTAATATTCTTAGAGTACATGATGTCAAAGAAGCTATGGAAGCCATTTTGCTATTTAATACATACAAAAATGCCGCTCTATAACAGAACGGCATTAGAATATTTATTCATTATTATTATTTCTTGTTTTCTACTGGAGCTTTTTGAGCTTTAGAAACACTGTCCATATATTTTTTTTGCTTCAATTTCATTTCAGATTTCTTTTTTTCCATTTCAGCAGCTGCAGCAGCTTTATTTAGCACATCAAGTATTTCAACTTCAAATACTAAAATTGAGTTTGGCAAAAGATCCTCTCCCATTTGTTGCTTGCCATATCCTAATGGAGATGGTATATAAAATCTGGCTTTTGATCCTTTGTTTAATAATTTAAGTCCATCTACCCAACCCTTAATAACGCTAGTGCCTAATGACATATCAGATGTCATATTTACGCTAAGCGGTTCTACATGACCTTTAGCAGGATCTGTGTTGCTATCAAAAACTTTTCCATTTAATGTTTTGCCTGTGTAATTTGTTTTTACTACAACTGAAGTATCAATCATTGGCCCAACCCCTTGAGTTAATATTTCTACATAAACCCCTGATGAAGTTTTGGTTGTTTTTACATTGTTTTTCTTTAGATACTCTTGAATTGTTTTATCATCTTTTGACATAATTCCGATACTCTCAATTGAATCTTTTTTTCTTGCTTCAATCATTGATGCAGTCATAGCACTATCAGCTTGTTCTCTTGTTTTGTAAATATTAACTAAGCTTACAGTAGTAGTAAAATAATTTCCTTTTTTAAAGAACGGAGGCATTTGTGCCATGTTTTTTGCAAACAGAGAATCTACCAGCATTCTAATCACCAAACTATCTCCTTTTTTCATTTGAGCAAGTATATTGAAATATTCTGGAGGAACTGAATTTTTGTCGAATGGCTCGATAACCGCGCCTGATCTGTTTCTTGTGTCATTTAAGATAGTGTCTTTTTTACCATCATTTGTAAATTGGCAGATTTGCATTTGCATGAACTCACCTGGTTTTACTGTAGGTCCAGAACCTCTTGAAATAAGCTTATATTCTAAGCCCTTGTCTCCTTTTTTAAAGCTTTGTTCACAAGAACAAAAAAGAACAACTGCAGTAAGCAGTATTAGTGAAATTTTACTCATTGTTTTTTGTTTTTAAAATTGATATGTACTTAATTCATTTTTATTTTCTTTAATTGCTATTTTAAAATCAGCAATTACTTTTTCTAATGTGTCTTTACTAAATCCTCCAGCTGCATTATAGTGGCCACCACCATTGAAATATTTTCTTGCAAAACTATTTACATCAAAACTTCCCTTGCTTCTAAAAGAACATTTTCTTTCTTCACCTCTGTCAATAATAATAGCCGCCATTTTTATTCCTTCTATACTTAATGGATAATTAACTAATCCTTCTGTATCACCAGTTTTTATATCGTATTTGTATAAATCCTGTTGTGTAATAGCAATCAAAGCCGTATTATATTCATAAAAAACTTCCATTCTATTGAGTAAAGTATTACCAATAAATCTTAATCTGTTTTCAGAAAAATTATCAAACAAATTTTGATGTATGATACTTTGATTGAGCCCTCTTTTCAATAATTCTGCCACCATTAAATGAACATGATAAGAAGTAGAAGGAAATCTAAATGAACCTGTATCGGTCATTACACCTGCATATAAGCATTGAGCAATGGAATCATTTAATTTATCTTGATATCCTGCATTACAGATAAAATCATAGACCATTTCTGCAGTTGAACTTTTTGTTGTATCACTAACACCAAATGAAAATACTTCAGTTTGTGGTTGTTGATGATGATCAATTAATATCCTTGTTCCCTTTGCATTTAATAATGCAGTTTCCATGTTTTTGGTTCTGCTAAGCGTATTAAAATCCAGACAAAAAATCCAATCTGCTTCCTCAATCAATTTGTTTGAATCTGATTCATTATGTTCGAAATCCAATACATTTTTCGCTCCTGGCATCCAATCTAAAAAAGAAGCCCAATTGGTTGGAGAAATAACAGTTACTGAATGATTAAATTGAATTAAAAAATGAAAAAGACCAAGTGTAGAACCCATTGCATCCCCATCGGGTTTTTGATGCATAGTAATCACTACTTTTTTTGTCCCTTCTGATAACTCCGAAAAAATATTTGAAATTGGTTGCATATTTGAGTCGCAAAAGTAAGTGTAAATGATGAACGAGCCAATAAGAAAGCTATATAAAGACCAAAAGCTATCTTAAAAATTCAATAATTAAAAGAAATTGTGATTAAGAGATTAGAATGTATAATAAGTTTTTACTTCAATAGGAAAATGAATGTATATTTGCGCCCAAAAATACAACTATGACAAATAGAACTTTTACAATGATTAAGCCTGATGCTACTCAAAAAGGTAACACGGGAGCGATTTTAGAAATGATTAATAATGCCGGATTTCGAATTGCAGCTATGAAGATGTTGCATTTAAGTGCTGAAAAAGCTGGTGAGTTTTATGCTGTTCATAAAGAACGTCCATTTTATGGCGAATTAGTTGAGTTTATGAGTCGTGGTCCAATTACTGCTGCTATTTTGGAAAAAGATAATGCAGTAGAAGATTTCCGCAAGTTAATAGGTGCTACCAATCCAGCTCAGGCTGAAGAAGGTACAATCCGTAAAAGATTTGCAGCTTCTATTGGAGAAAATGCCATTCATGGTAGTGATAGTAACGAAAATGCTGCAATTGAAGGCGACTTCTTTTTTAGCAAATTGGAGCAGTTTTAATGTAAAAAATACTTACAAAGTAATTCATCCTCCCATCAAAAATGCGGAGGATTTTTTTATAGATATAAATAGTAGGGTTCTAGCAAATCGATGAACTCATCAGTATATTGTTTATTATCATCGTAAATAGAAATTTCTTTGCAGATTGATTCATGATTATTTTGAACAGATAATAAATACATCACTCTAAAATAATGATGCTGATAGGATTGTTTTACCAGCGTTTTCTCTGCTATAAATAGAGTGTGATTTGAGATTAATTTTTCAACCCCCTCGCTTCGATGAAATGGTATCAACAAGGCAACATTTCCTTCCGGAGATAAATTTTGAGAAACAAAATCAAATAATTCATTTATAGTAAGCTCTGTGCTATGCATAGCAGCATTTTTCGAATTACTATCTGATTTTAAATCATCTTCAAAAAAAGGGGGATTTGAAATTATAAAATCAAATTTTTTATCTGACATAAATGATCTTATGTCGCCCTGTACAATTTTAATTTGAGAATGATAATTGGATGATGCTACATTTTCTAACGCTTGTTGAGAAGCTTCCTTATTTATTTCTATTGCGGTGATTTCAAAATCATGTTGCTGCGCCAACATCAAACTTAATAAGCCAGTACCAGATCCAACATCCAAAACATTTTTGCAATTCAATGATTTCGTTTTGATTAATGTTGTTGACCATGCACCAAACAAGCAGGAGTCTGTACACACTTTCATGGCGCATTTATCTTGATAAATAGTAAACTGCTTAAACTTAAAAAAAGGATTGGCCATTTATAAAATGCTTTGAAATAAAATTACCATTCTGATCTTGCGGAGGGTGAAGTATGTAATGATGTAAATTCTCCTGCTAAATATTTATAATGTCCTGTAATTGCAATCATTGCAGCATTATCGGTACAATATTCAAATTTCGGAATGTAGGTATTCCATCCTTGTTTACTTCCAATTTCTTGAATAGCATTTCTTAATCCACTATTTGCACTCACTCCTCCCGCTATACAAACTTCCTTTATCCCTGTTTGTTTTGATGCCTTTATTAATTTGTTCATCAATATGCTAATAATTCTACTTTGAACTGATGCACAGATATCTGGCAGATTCTCATCAATAAATTTTTGTCTTGCTTCAGCACTTACAACAAACTCTTCTTTATAATGTGAAGCAGCACCCGCATTATTTAAAAAATACAATATGGAAGTTTTTAGCCCTGAAAAACTAAAATCTAGATCTTTTATTTGTGGCTCAGGAAATTTATATCTGTCTGGATTCCCCTCCTTTGCGTATTTATCGATTAATGGTCCACCTGGATATGGCAACCCTAAAATTTTTGCAGTTTTATCAAAAGCTTCACCAGCAGCATCATCAATTGTTTGTCCTATTACTTTCATTTCTAAAGGTGAATCGCATTGTACAATTTGAGTATGACCGCCACTAACAGTTAAACAAAGAAATGGAAATTTGGGTTTATTCGTATCAATCAAATTGGCAAGCACATGTGCCTGCATATGATGAACGGCAATCAATGGTTTTTGTAATGCTAAGGATAAAGACTTAGCAAATTGAGCCCCAACAATTAATGCGCCAATTAAACCTGGTGCTTGAGTAAAAGCCACTGCATCAATTTGATTCATTTCTATCTGTGCATTTTTTAATGCTACATCAACTACTGGAACTATATTTTGCATATGAGCTCGACTAGCCAATTCTGGCACTACCCCTCCGTATTGTTCATGAATTTTTTGAGTAGCAATAACATTAGATAGCATAACGCCATCTTTACAAACGGCTGCTGCAGTTTCATCACAAGAAGATTCTATTGCAAGTATTGTAGACATTAGATAATAATAAAAAGTGAAAATTGAAAAGTCAAAAATGAAAAGTCAAAAATGAAAAGTCAAAAATGAAAAGTCAAAATTCAAAAGTCAAAATTCAAAAGTAATCTACTTCTTAACTAACCTTAAATTTTAAACCAACCTTAAACTTTAAACCTCCCAAACCTCAATTGTTTCACGCAATGCACACAAAGGAGCAAAGCGCGCAAAGTGATAACTTTTTAAACCATTAAACCTCAGAAACCTCTCAAACCTCTGAAACTTTAAACCTACCAAACCTCCCAAACCTCAATTGTTTCACGCAATGCACACAAAGGAGCAAAGCGCGCAAAGTGATAACTTTTTAAACCATTAAACCTTAAACTTTAAACTCTTAACCTCTTAAACTTTAAACCTCAGAAACCTCAATTGTTTCACGCAATGCACACAAAGGAGCAAGGCGCGCAAAGTGATAACTTTTTAAACTATTAAACCTTAAACTTTAAACCTCAGAAACCTCCCAAACCTCCCAAACCTCTCAAACCTCTTAAACCTTAACCCTCTAACTCCTTATCGCTTTCACCGGATCCATTTTAGCAGCTTGAGAGGCAGGAATTATACCAGCCAATACGCCTACGATCAAACAAATCACGAAAGTAGATATAATCATTGGTACTGATAAAAATACAGGAAAATTTAATGGGCCAGATAATATTAGTGTAAGTATATAAACGAATATCAAGCCGATAACTCCACCGAATATACATAAAACAGATGCCTCTAATAAAAACTCAAATAATATATTTTTCTTTTTAGCACCAATTGCCTTTTTCAATCCAATTACAGACGTTCTTTCTTTTACCGTTACAAACATAATATTGGCGATACCAAACATACCCACAACCAAACTTATTCCTCCAATGATTGAACCTACGATGTTTATGGTTACGAAGAAACCTGAAATGGCTTTGCTAAAAGCCTCAACACTATTCAATGCAAAATTGTCTTCTTGCACAGGATTCAATTTTCTGATTTGTCTCATAATGCCTCTAAGCTCCTGACTTAGGGCATCTGTTGTTACCCGCTCTTTTCCCTTTACAATAATTATTGGGTTGGAAGATTCTACATCAAATATCTGTTTCGAAAATTGATTACTCAACATCACACAATTATCATAATCCCATCCTATAAAACTTTTGCCTTCTTTTCTGATGACACCAATGATAGTTGCTTTTTTACCTTTTATATCAATTTGTTTTCCAATTGCTCTTTCTGCACTTCCATATAATTCTTCTGCGTTTGTGAATCCGATTATACAATTATTAGTTCCATTTTTAAATTCGGCACTTGATAAATATCTACCTGCTTCAAATTGAAGCGGTTGGATTTCAATTTGATCTTCATTGATACAATAAACAGAAGCATTTTCAATCACATCATTTTTATAAGAAAGATTAGCAGCAGTTTGCATCAAAAATGTTACACCTCCTGTTAATTCAGACCTTTCTTTTATTTGTGTGGCATATTCATTTTTCATTATTGGCCTTGCCCTGTATTGCCACATTGGCCTGTTAGGTCCGCCGCCACTATAATCCCATTTGTCAATATAAATGGTATTACTGCCCAAACTTTTTACTTCGTTTTGAATATTTTGTTCGAGACTATTTACAGTAGTCAACACGCCAATTATACAGAAAATTCCAAACGCAACTCCAGTTAAACTTAACGCCGTGCGAAGTTTATTTACCTTCAATTCCTGAAGTGTAAGCTTTATTGAGTTTTGAAAAATGCCGATAGATTTTAGCATATGGTAAAATTATGCTTTTATCGTTCAAATGGTTAAAAAAAGAAATGATGTAAATTATTAAAGTTGCAAATTACCTGGCACTTGAAATTTGTTGCCTACATGAACTTCCAATGATGAGTCTTTATCTAAATATTGTTCTATATAAACCTGGTTCAAAATAATAAATTATCTCCCCTTGCCCCAACCAAACCAGTCGTTTCCATTGGCATACAGCATTAACGCAAGCAACAATATCATTCCTGCAATTTGTGCATATTCTAAAAATTTATCGCTTGGTTTTTTCCCTGTAATCATTTCTATAAGCGTAAAAAGAACATGTCCGCCATCTAATGCAGGAATAGGCAATAAATTCATAAATGCCAATACTATAGAGAAGAAAGCAGTAATTGTCCAAAAATGTTCCCAATCCCAGCCGTTTCCGGAAAACACAGCACCCATTGATTTGAAACCACCAACTCCTTTATAAGCTCCTGTTTCGGGTGATAGGATTTTTTTAAACTGATCTAAATAAAATCCCAATTCCTCTCCCGCCCTGTTTATGCCTGCTGGTATAGAAGCAAAAAATCCATATTTTTTTACAGTGTATTGGTATACTCCTAAACTATCATATTGCTCTGGTGTAACAGGAGCGCCAAAACCAATCAATTCATCTTCAGGCAAAACAGTTGTAAAACTAAAATTATTGCCATTGCGGTTTACCGTTAGTAACAACGAAGATCCTTTTTTGCGATTCGACATTTGTTTCTCAAATTGATCTCTGAACAAGGTTTGAGTAGAATCTATTGCTATAATATAATCTCCTTGCCTTAAACCACTTTTGTATGCGATAGAATTATTTTCTACATGAAGCGCAATAACAGGAACGCGTGGGCTAATGATTGGTTTTTCTGATTGTCTTCTTTTCTCAACTAATTTTCCAATCAAATCAATAGGCATTGATAATTTCATTTGTTGTCCATCTCTTTCTATGGTAACATCTTTATCTACAACTAAAAGTTTTTTCAAAACATCAGTATATAAAACAATTGGCTTACCATCTACTGCAAGAATTTTATCTCCGCTTTTAAAACCCAATTCATTAAATAAAGGGTCATTAAATGCAATACCATATTTTAATGAGTCTGCCTTAATGTTTTTTTCTCCCCAAACCATTAATATCATGGAGTAAATGATAAATGCTAATATAACATTTACGGTTACCCCACCAATCATAATTATCAATCTTTGCCAAGCTGGTTTACTTCTAAATTCCCAAGGCTGAGGGGGTTGTTTTAATTGATCTTTATCCATGCTTTCATCAATCATACCTGCAATTTTCACATATCCACCCAAAGGCAACCAACCAATACCGTATTCTGTTTCTCCTTTTTTCTTTTTATACAAAGAGAAATAAGGATCGAAGAATAAATAAAATTTATCTACCCTGCATTTAAACCATTTGGCGGTAATAAAATGTCCAAATTCGTGCAGAATAACTAATATGGAAAGGGATAATAATAATTGTGCTGCTTTCAAACCCACACTAGACCAGTCTATTGATAATAATGTCATGTTTATAAATTTCTATGGAAAATAATCTAATTATAATTTAATCATTGATGCGGCAAAATTACGTGCCTCGCCATCGCTTTCAAAATATTCTTCTAAAGTTGGATTTTCAATAAATGTGATTTTCTCCATTGTTTTTTCAACAACAGCAGTAATGTCTAAAAACCCAATTCTATTTTTCAAAAAGGCCCAAACGGCAATTTCATTTGCGGCATTTAATACACAAGCTTTATTTCCTCCACTTTGTAAAGCATCGATAGCGAGACCGAGATTTCGGAAAGTTTTATAATCGGGTTCGTCAAAACTCAGATTAGGATACTTTTTAAAATTAAATCTGGGGAAATTATTCTTAATGCGTTCTGGAAAACCTAGAGCATATTGTATAGGCAATTTCATATCGGGATAACCCATTTGAGCTTTTATACTTCCATCTTCAAACTGAACCATGCTATGTATAACACTCTGAGGATGAATGACTACATCTATCTGATCTGGATTTAAATTAAAGAGCCATTTTGCTTCAATCATCTCCAACCCCTTATTCATTAAGGTTGCAGAATCAATAGAAATTTTAGCTCCCATAGACCAATTGGGATGTTGCAAGGCATGATCTCTTTTTACATTAACAAGAAAGTTTGGCTTCTTCCCAAAAAAAGGGCCACCACTTGCAGTAAGAATTATTTTCTCAATTGGATTATTAGCCTCTCCTACCAGGCATTGAAAAATGGCAGAATGTTCGCTGTCAACCGGAATAATTGGAGCCCTGTTTTCCAAAGCTTTTTTCATTACAATATCTCCAGCAACAACCAAAGTTTCTTTGTTTGCTAATGCAATAACCTTTCCTTTTTCGATCGCTTTTAATGTGGGTTTTAGTCCTGCAAAACCAACTATAGCTGCAATCATGATATCATAACTATCAAATTCAGCTACTTCTTCCAATGCTTTTTCACCAGCAAAAACTTTAATATTGGTGTTACTAAGTGCAGATTTTAGTTTTTCATATAACTTTTCATCACCAATTACAACTGCATTCGGATTAAATTCCAAAGCTTGTGTAATAAGGAGATCAACATTTGTATGTGCTGTTAAAATTTCAACCTCAAACAAATCATGATTGGCCTTTATTACTTCCAAAGTCTGCGTCCCTATTGAACCGGAAGACCCATAAATAGCAACTCTTTTTTTGGAGGACATATTAATAATTTTCTGATAAAGTAATGCAAATTAGCTTATAAATTACACAACATAAAAAATGCTTTTACAAATTAATCGGATGTTTCCGCGAATTGGATAAGCTGATCGGCAATATTTCTGTCGTTTGATAATCTGGGGACTTTATTTTGTCCACCAAGTTTTCCAATAGATTTCATATAATTCACAAACCCATTCTTTTGAATGATGGTTAGTTTTAGTTTATTTAAGATGTTTCCTTTAATCAAGTCATCGTAATACACATTTTTTAATCTCAGATGATGGTCTAGCATATCAACGAAACTATCTATGTTGGAAGGTTTATCTTCAAATTCAATAAACCATTCATGATAACTTTTGCCACTGTCTTTGCTTACAAATGGTGCAACAGTAAATTCGGTGATTTTTACATTTAGTTCAGCGGATGTTTTCAATAAGGCAGCTTCTACTTCCTCGGCAATAACATGTTCGCCAAAAGCAGAAATATAGTGTTTAATCCTACCGCTAACAATAATTCGGTAAGGATGAAGAGAAACAAACTTTACGGTATCGCCAATATTATAAGCCCACAAACCTGCGTTGCTGCTAATAATTAAGGCATAGTTAACGCCCAGAGCCACCTCTTTTAATGTTAACCTTGTGGGGTTGATAGTATTAATTTCGGCAACTGGAATGAATTCATAAAAAATGCCGCTATTGGTATTCAGCAACATACCCGGTTCGGTTTGAGTATCCTGAAAGGCGAAGAATCCTTCACTTGCGGGGAAGAGTTCAATGGTATCGATGTTTCGTCCAATACTTTCCGTTAGTTTAGATTTATACGGCTCGTAATTCACACCGCCTTGAACCATCACACTGAAATTAGGGAATAAGTCGCCAATTTTTTTACCTGATTTTTCAATTAATTTATCAAAATACATTTGCATCCAAGGTGGAATACCGCTAATAAGTGTCATGTTTTGATTAATTGTTTCCGATACTATTTTCTCGAGTTTATCTTCCCAATCTTCAATACAATTGGTTTCAAAAGAGGGCAATTGATTAGCTTGAAGATACTTTGGGATATGATGATTTACGATTCCACTTAATCGACCAGTTGCTATGTTACCAACCCTTTCCAATTCAGGGGAGCCGCTTAAAAAAATCAACTTGCCATCAGCAAAAGATGAATTTCCGGTTTCGGCCATATAGCATAAGAGCGCATTTCTGGCAGAATTAATATGGTTGGGAATAGAATCTTTAGTGATAGGAATATATTTCACCCCGCTTGTAGTACCGCTAGTTTTTGCAAAATAAATGGGAGTACCTTTCCATAAAACATTGTGTTTACCGGATTTTATTTTTTCAATAAAAGGCTTAAACTGTTCATAATCTCTAATGGGAACTAGCTTTGTAAAGTCCTCATGCGATTTTATTTCATTAAAAGAATGTTGAATTCCGAAATCTGTTTTAGCGGCTTGCTTTATCAAATCATTAAAAATATCAGTTTGGTCTTGAACAGCATTTAGCATTCCTTTTTTAATTTGCTTAGCAATAAAATTGGCAAAAGGTTTAGCTAAAAGGGATTTGATCTTCATGCTTATGATGATAAAAAATATTGTGTGCAAATGTATTGATTAAATTGAAATGTCAATTAATATTAGTAGTAAAATATCCCTAATTTTGAGCTGCAATGAGCAAAACAGTAGCCTTACATACTTTGGGTTGCAAGCTGAATTTCAGTGAAACCACCTCCATGTCAAGAATGCTTGAAAATGAAGGATTTATCAAAAAAGATTTTGATGAGGTAGCGGATGTATATGTAATCAACACCTGTTCTGTAACCGACAATGCAGATAAAGAATGTAGGCAAATAGTAAGGAAAATTAAAAGAAAAGCGCCGGAATCAATGGTGGTGATAACAGGCTGTTATGCACAATTGAAACCCAAAGAGATTGCTCGAATACCGGGGGTAAATTTAGTTTTAGGGGCCGCAGAAAAATTCAACATCACCTCACATTTAAAGGATTTATCCAACACAGATGAAGGAAAAATTTGCAGTTGCGATATTGAGGATGTAAATATTTTTATTCCAACTTATTCATTAAAAGAGCGCACGCGAATTTTTCTAAAAGTGCAAGATGGATGTGATTACAATTGTAGCTTCTGCACCATACCCATGGCAAGAGGCAAAAGCAGAAGCGATAGCATTGAGAATGTATTAGAAAATATAAAAGAAATTTCTAAAGGTGGTGCTAAGGAAATTGTACTAACCGGAATAAATCTGGGAGATTTTGGAAAAGGAAAAAGTGGAGGAAGAACAAAAGAAGAAAACTTTTTTGATTTGTTGCAAGCAATAGAATCAAATGCCAGCATTGAAAGAGTAAGAATCTCCTCTATTGAGCCCAATTTGCTTACAGATGAAATGATTGAATTTGTTAGCAGCAGTAAAAAAATTATGCCTCATTTTCATATTCCATTGCAAAGTGGAAGCAATGAAACACTTGCGGCTATGCGCAGAAGATATAGAAAAGAGCTGTATGAAGAAAAAGTGAAACTAATAAAAAAACTAATGCCTCATGCTTGTATTGGCGTGGATGTGATTGTAGGATTTCCGGGCGAAACAGAAACCCATTTCAACGACACAGTTAATTTTCTTACATCATTAGACATTTCTTATTTGCATGTCTTTACTTATTCTGAAAGAGATAATACGCATGCTTTGGAGATAAAGCCTGTGGTGCCGATTAACATCAGAAATGAGAGAAATGCTATTCTTAGAAATTTAAGCTACAAAAAGATCCAAGCGTTTACGGAACAACATATTGGAAATAAAAGAAGCGTGCTATTCGAAGGGGTGAATAAAAACGGGATGATGGAAGGCTTTACAGATAATTATATTAAAATCACTACGCCTTTTAAGAAAGAGTGGGAAAATGAAATTGTGGATTGGATTGTGTAAGAAAATATTTTTCCTTGATAAATCATCAACTAAAATCATTCCAATTTCTGGAAGAAAGATACTTATGAAATTGATGTAAACTTTTTGGATCTTGAAGCATCATTAAATGTCTTTCGTGATGCATATCGCTACCTACATAAGAAACAAGACCATTATCCAATAAATATTGCGCTGCCTTAAGTGTTTGTTTGCCATAATATCCAGTAAGCGACAATAGATTAACTTGTAACATAAAACCCAAATCAATTAATCGATTATAGTTTTTAAAATCATTTAAAAAATAAGGATATCTTTCTGGGTGAGCAAGAATAGGCTTATACCCTGCCATTTGAATTGCGAAAGAAATCTTTTCATAATTATCTGGAGCAGAGGCATAAGAAAATTCGGTTAAAATGATATTATCCTGTAAAGTCATTAATTTCTCTTCTTCGTTCAGTAGTTCTATAAAATAGCTATCAAGCATGTATTCTGCGGCAGCAGAAACTTCAAATTGTATATCTTGATTTTTAAGTTCATTTTGAAGAATCCCAAGTGCATTTTTTATAGTAGCGGGTGTGTTTCTATATAAATCACTTATCACATGAGGAGTAGCGATAGATTTTTTAACCCCTAAAGCCATAAGTCCTTTTATAAGCTGAATAGATGTTTCTACATTTGGTGATCCATCATCAATGCCCGGAAGAATATGGGAATGCATATCAGTTGTGAAAGGGAAAAAATCTGACACAAGTTGTTCTTTTGGTTTTTTAAAGAAAGAAAACATACCTGATTATGATATTAAAAAATGAAAATTAATTATTATAATATTGATGAAGCTTACTTAAGGGCTTAATGATAGAAACAAAAAAAGCAAACGGAATATTATTTTTTTTCATTGCTAAATAATCTCTTCTATTGGCTCTCAATCTCACTTTTAAATTACTGTTACTTTGTCCGCCTCTTCTCATCTTAACAATGAGATTCGGAATGTAATAAGAACTGATTTTATATTTGTATAAATATCTGCACATTAATTCATAATCTGCAGCACTAAAATAATGATTTTCATAGCCTCCATATTTTAGATAAACTTCTTTTTTAAAATAAAAAGTGGGGTGAGCAGGCATCCATCCAGATAAAAACAGCTTTCTTTCATAGGGCTTGCCCTTCCAGATTCTATAAATATTAAAAAGATTATCCGCATCTACATATTCCAAATCACCGTAAACACTATCTACATTTTTTTCGATAAAACTTTTTACTATAATTTCAATAACATTATTTTGACTGAGAATATCGTCACTGTTTAAAATTCCAATAATATCGCCTGTACTCATTTCCATGCCTTTATTTATGGCATCATACATTCCTCTATCTGATTCCGAAATCCATTTAGAAATATTGTTTTCATACTTTTTAATAATATCAATAGTACCATCTGTTGATTTCCCATCAATAATGATGTGCTCAATATTGGAATAGGTTTGATTCATAACCGACAGAATGCTTTCTTCCAGGTATTTTTCCGAATTATAGGTAACGGTAATGATGGTAACTTTCATTATTACATAACTAGATTAAACTAATAAAGTTAAAATTAATACTTTAAATGTTGAAGTGGTTATTTTTTGGGGGAAATATTAAAGTCGAACGATTTCTCTGACTTTTATTTTTTGGCAAGGATTGCCTTGATAGATGGAATATGCTTCAAGAGAGTGAGTTGCAACAGAAGCAACAGTTAATACAGAATGAGAATAACAGGTAACTCCACCACAAATAATTGATTTAGCTCCTATCCAAACCCCTTCTTCAATGGTGATGGGTTTAATGATTAAATCGAAGCTGCTTTTTTTGTAGTTATGATTGCCGCATAGTAATAAAGCGCCCTGTGAAATACAAGTATGGTTACCAATGATCACAGTGTCTAAATTATCGATCCAAACCTCTTCTCCAATCCAAACATAATCTCCTATAATAAGTTTCCAAGGATATTTAATATTTACTGAAGGTTTAATCACCACTCCTTTTCCAATTTTAGCACCAAAAAATCGTAATAAAAAAACTTTTAGGCTATTGAATGGGAAAAATGATGATTTTAAAAAAATACTATTGATATACAACCACAAAATTCTTTTTAAATAACTTCCCGGATTATACCAAGTGTTGTTATAAGTACTTAAATCTGTCTTCATAATTTATTGTTGCTTTGATTTTGATTCAGGAGCATAATTAAATAAAAGCATCATAATAAAAATTATTCCATATGCAAAAATATTAAACCAAGTATGATGATCAATATTAAAAGGCATTGGCCAGTTTTTATTAATAGCAACTAAAAACAATCCGATTCTTAAAGTATTAATAGTCCAAAGCAAAAACAACCCGCCTAAAAGCCATTTCAATTTCATACTAAATTTAATAGAAGCGGCAAGAACATAAGCTGCCCAAAAGCTCATCACACCAAACCCTACACAATCGTACGCAATAATAATACCGCGTGCATGAATTACTCTAATTAAATAACCAGGTTCTTCTATTGTTGAATAGCCAAATAATGATGCAATTATAGAGGCCCCTTTCAAATAAGAAATTTTGAGCCAACTTACATAATCAAAATAGTGCGAAAAAAAAGAACTATAGAAACCACCGGGAGCGGCTAATCCAATAAAAAAAATGGTTCCAAAATAAAATATTGCAAACAGGAATAAGAATTTAACTACAAAAAAAAGGAAACTATTTTTATTTACAAAGCCCATTCATTAATTTTTAATATCGAACATCAATGCATATTGAGTATTAATTTCTTCAAGATTAATTGATTCTTTAGCATAAGATTTAGCCGCATTGTTCCATTTACTATAAGTCGCAGCATCCATTTTACAAAAAAATACAATCGATTCTGAAATTGATTGTAGAGATAAATCAGTATTATAACCCGCGGTATTTTCAAATAGTCTATTCCATGGAGTTTTATTAGAAGTTATAACTGGCAAACCTGATTGTAAGGCTTCTATAATTGCATGCCCATAATTCTCACTTTTGCTAGGCATAATAAAAACATCTGCTTGTGAGAGATAGTTAGAAATAAGTTCAGGAGATTTTTCGCCTACATAATTAACTTTTATATTCGGGGGTAGTTTTGAAATGACGTCTAAACATTCATCCCAATATGCAACATCTTTTATAGCACCAATAATAGTATAATTTATTTTGTGTGGGAGATTTTGTAAAGATTCTAAAACCAATAAATGATTTTTCATCGGACTAATTAAAGCCACAGTAATCAGATGCAAGGTATTTGATTGCTTTTCTTTGGGAATTGCATCAATTATTTTTTTAGGATAATTGGCTGCAGCAAAAACAGATGCATTGTTACCAAAGATTGAATATATAATTTGCTCTTCAATTTTATCAGTAGCATGAAATGAAATACGTTTTTTAATATTGCATAATTTCAAAAAGCTCAAAAATAATTTCTTCTTAATTGGTTTTTGAGATAAAGCACCAGGGTGCAGCATACCTCTAACCGATAATATTTTTTTGGGGATACTTAAAAATAATAATGGGAGAATACTGTAATAAAGCGAATAAATACCGTTAATAAAAACAAAGTCGGGATTTAATAATTTGACCTCATTTTTTAGATTAGAAAAAGCAAATCGAGAGTCATTGTACCAAACATAAGTATGCTCATTAAAGGGAATCCATTTGTTTTTTTCAGATACTTTGATTTCTGTACCATCAACATCCTGAATACTTGTAAAAATATAGAATTGGATATTTTTTTGATAAGAAGTAACCAAATTAAGAATCGATTGAATGGGGCCCCCTGCTTTGAAAGCTGGAAAAAACCAGGGAATGGAAATGAAAACTTTTTTCAAAGAAATAGCACTTAAGATTTGGAAGTATTATTTTTGACTTTTATATAATTATACACCCAAGGGAGTAAAAATTTTTTAAACAAATAAAACGTAAGTAAATTAGAAAACAATCTACCCATCAAATAAACCCCATCGCATTCAAAAGCAATAAATTCCATATAGAGTGCTCCTACCAATGCAAAATTAATAAGTAAATTATCTGTAGATTTTGTTGCAAAATAAAAATAAGACAAGCCATAGATAAAACCTAAAACTAACAAAGGGAACAACATGCCTATGTATCCAAAATCTATAAAACAATCTGCAAAATATCCTAAACTGAAGCTAACTCCAGATTCTGAACCTAAATAAGCTATGCCTGTGTATTTAGTAGCTTTAGCAGATGTATTGATGGATTCCTTATTAGGATTAAAATATCTTGGAGTGGTAACATATGAGATAATCGAAGCTATATTATCTCCATTTTCATAAGGCAATACGGAAGGAATTCTCTCCATAGTTTTTGCAAGATGATAGGTATATTGAATTCTATCAAAAAACTGAGCTGCAGATTTGTTAAAATCTGTTTCTTTATCAGACAATTCCATTAGCTTATCAAATGCTTGATTCTGGTCAACTTTTACAGTTTGGGATTGTGTGCCTTTATTTAAATAAGACCTATATTCTCCTTTTAGAGAAG
>CANGGD010000018.1 GCA_947453295.1 Chitinophagaceae bacterium
AGTGATTGATAGTCCTGCGGCTCCTTTAGCAGCGAATGGATTGAAGATAAAAGTTAGATTCCCTGCGGCAGGTGCGAATGACAGTGTGTATGTTCAAGCAATAGGAGCGGGTGGATGTGCTGGAGCGAAGAAGGTGTTGAAGTTAACAACAACAGGTTGTGTAACACCGGTATTTGCAAAAGGGGGAACTTCATTATCAGGAACAATGAATGTGAAAGTATTCCCTAACCCAAGTACAAGTAACTTTAACTTGCAGTTATTGTCATCAGACAATGCTCAAGCGAGAGTGAATGTAATGGATGCGCAAGGAAGATTCATCAAAACAATGAGTGTGAATGCAAATCAAACCATTAGTTTGGGGTCGGAATTGAAAGCGGGAACCTACTTCATTGAAGTTAGACAAGGTAAAGAAGTGAAAGTGACTAAGGTTGTGAAGTACTAATAATGACTAAAACCAACTTCGGGTTTTAAAAATCATAAGAGTCACTTAAATAAAACATAGCCCACCATTTAAATGGTGGGCTATGTTTTTTAACAAAATTCGTGTTAGAATACTTTGTCAACGTTAGATTTTTATGAATATTTACTATAACTTTGCCACCCCATGAGATTATTTATATTTACATGTCTGCTTGTTTTAATTACTGGCCTTTTTGCATCTTGTAATAAATTTGCAAAAATCCAAAAAAGTACAGACTATGATTACAAATTAACCATGGCGGACGAGTATTTCGAAAAGCATAAATATCAATTTGCCCAACAGTTATATGAAGAGTTGTTTCCAATTTTGAAGGGCACACCTAAATTCGAAGTTCTTTATTATAAGTATGCTTATTGTTTTTATAACGATGGGCTATACAAAGAGGCCGCTAATCTTTTCAAAGGCTACATGGAAGTATTTCCAAATAGCGACAAGTCAGAAGAGATAGATTATATGAGAGCATATTGTTTTTATAAAATATCTCCAAAGTTGGAGTTAGAACAAATGAGTACTTTGAAAGCTATCGGAATGATGCAGACTTTTATAAATACGCATCCTTCATCAAATAAAGTAAGTGAAGCTACCAACATAATTGATAAGCTAAGAGAGAAGCTTGAATTGAAAGAGTTTAGAAGTGCTAAGTTGTATTTCAACATCGGAGAATTTAGAGCTGCGGCAATTGCTTTTGGCAATCTATTAAACAATTATCCAGAGTCTAAAAATGGAGATGAGTATAATTTGATGGAACTTAAATCCTATTTTCAATTTGCGAAATTAAGCGTTGTTACTAAGCAAGAAGAAAGATTTGAAAAAGTTGTAACAGAATACGATAATTTTGTTGACAGATTTCCAGATAGTAAATTATTAAATGAAGCTGAAAATTTAAAAACAGCATCAATCAATCAAATAAAAAATATAAAATATGAGCAAGTTACGTCGTCATCTAAGCGGTAATACAAGTAGTAATGTTGAACCAAAAAAACTATCCGATTTAAAGGAAAAAACCGGGAACCTTTACGAGTCTATTGCGATTATTGCAAAAAGAGCTAATCAAATAAATATTTCAATTAAGGAAGAATTGCATAATAAGTTAGAAGAGTTTGCTAGCCATACTGATAGTTTAGAAGAAATTCATGAGAACAAAGAGCAAATTGAAATTTCACGAGCTTATGAAAGAATGCCTAACTCTGCTTTATTAGCAACTACTGAGTTTTTAGAAGACAAAGTGTATTTCCGTAAAAATGATGAAAATCTTTTTAGTTAAAATCTATCAGATTTTTATTCATTAATTTAACGCATAAGATTTAATTTTAGCTCTGCAACAAGCAGAGCTTTTTTTATGATAAAAGGAAAAAAAATATTATTAGGTATTTCGGGCAGTATTGCAGCTTACAAATCAGCAGTTCTATTAAGATTATTAATAAAAGCAGGTGCTGAAGTAAAAGTTGTAATGACTCCTGCATCTACTCAATTCATTGGGCCGCTTACTTTATCTACTTTATCTAAAAATGAGGTGCTGTTTGAATTATCTGAAAATAATTCATGGGCTAATCATGTAATGCTTGGACGATGGGCAGATATTATGATCATTGCTCCGTTAAGTTGCAACACGCTGTCTAAAATGGTTATTGGTACTTGTGATAATTTATTGATGGCAGTATATCTTTCAGCTACCTGTACAGTAGCAGTTGCGCCAGCAATGGATGAAGATATGTGGCTGCATGAATCTACTCTAAACAATATCAAGAAACTAGAATCATTTGGCAATAAAATACTTCCAGTAGAAAAAGGAGATTTAGCAAGTGGATTAAATGGAATGGGTAGAATGGCAGAGCCAGAAACAATTGTATTATGGCTTAATAATTATTTCCAAACAGCATCTCAATTTGCTGGGAAGAAAATATTGGTTACTGCGGGCCCAACGCACGAAGCGATAGATCCCGTTAGGTTTATTGGCAATCACTCAACAGGAAAAATGGGTTTTGCTATCGCAAAGGATTTTTATGAAAGAGGAGCAGATGTAACAATTGTTGCAGGCCCATCCAATCAATCATTACCGCCACAAATAAAAAGATTGAATGTCGTTTCTGCGAAAGAAATGTATGAAGCCTGTATGAACGTTTTCAATGACATGGATATAATTGTAATGTCAGCAGCAGTAGCTGATTATACAGTTTCACATCCTGCAAAAGAAAAAATAAAAAAGTACGAAAGTGAATTAACAATCACTCTAGAGAAAACAATAGATATATTAAAATCTCTTGGAGAAATAAAAAAAGAGCATCAGGTACTTGCAGGCTTCGCCTTAGAAACCAACCATGAAAAAGAAAATGCACTTCAAAAATTGCAATTAAAAAAAGCAGATATTATTATTATGAATTCTTTAAATGATGCAGGTGCTGGATTTGGTTATGACACTAATAAAATCAGTATTTTTGATAAAAAGGGCAATGAATTCTTATTTGATTTAAAATCCAAACAAGAAGCAGCAAGCGATATTGTAAATGCAATTTATACATATTCAAATGGGTAAAAAAATAACAACTCTCTTTGTTCTGTTGATATGCTCTTATTTAATTAAAGCACAAGAATTAAGAGCAAGAGTATCTGTAATATCTAGTCGGGTAAGCAATAATGTTAGTAAGAATACTTTTCAAACTTTACAAACGGCTATTGATAATTTTCTAAATAACAGAAAATGGACCTCGGATGTATATACTAGCAATGAAAAAATAGAGTGCAACTTTTTATTGAATTTGGAATCTACAGATGAATTAAATGTTTATAAAGCAAGTCTTTCTATTCAATCGGCAAGACCTGTTTTCAATTCCAGTTATTTGTCCCCCATCATTAATTTCAAAGACGACAATATTATTTTCAAGTATCAAGAATTTCAGCAGCTCGACTTTAATCCATCAAGGATTTCAGGAAATGATCCTTTGGTTTCAAATCTTACTGCAGCTTTAGCCTATTATGTATATATGGTAATAGGTTTTGATGGCGCTTCATTTTCTCCACATGGGGGCGATGTCGCTTTTCAAAAGGCGCAGAATATAGTGGATAATGCCCCTTCGGGAAATAATATTTCTGGATGGAAAGCATTTGATGGGGTTAGAAATAGGTATTGGCTGGTAGGGAATATGCTCAATAGTAGATATGATGCTATTCACGATATTTATTACAACTACTATCGACAAGGGTTAGATCAGATGTATCAGGATGAAAAAAAGTGCAGGTCAATTTTGCTTGAAACTTTAGACAAATTAGATGCTTTTAATTCTGAAAATCCAAACACAATGATTAATCAATTCTTTTTTCAAGGGAAATCAACAGAATTAATTAAAATATTTTCAAAAGCAGCTCCTCAAGAAAAGTCTAAAGCTATTGAAATTCTTACCAGGGTTGATATCACCAATGCAAGTAAATACAAGTCAGAATTGAAATGAAATTTCTTAGATTAAAAAACTCTCGAAACAGCCTGTTTTCAATTATTTTGAATTGTAAAATAAGTGTGTTTTTTTTAATCGTTTTTTTATGCTCCTGCAACTCAAATTCAATTCCACAAGAGGTTATTAAGCCAGAAAAAATGAAACATTTGTTGTTTGAAAAAATAATGCTAGACGAATATGCATCTAGTTTTTTACCAAATGATAGCAATCGGAATTCATTTAATAATGATTCTATGATGTCATTGATTTGCACTCACTACCAGGTAACCCTAATCGATTTCAAGAAGAGCTATAATTACTATCAATCTCATTCAAGCCTTATGCAGCAATTGGTAGACAGTATGCTTGCTATTCAAGAAAAACCAATACTTTCAACAAGTAAAAAAAATACACCAAAAAAAGAAGTATTTATTGATAGCTTATCAGAAAAGCCATTAATTAGAGATAATCAAAAATCAATAAAAGGATTCTTAAAAAAACATTCAATAATTAAACCCTTTAAAGGTGAATAAAGTATTTAAAAATGCGATGAAGGCCATCAATGATATTTTTGATGGGAATACAATTATGCTTGGTGGATTTGGATTATGCGGAATACCTGAAAACTGTATCTCTGCATTGGTCTCAAAAGGAGTAAAGAATCTTACTTGCATTTCAAATAATGCTGGTGTAGACGATTTTGGGATTGGCCTGATGCTGCAAAATAAGCAAGTAAAAAAAATGATTGCTTCTTATGTTGGAGAAAATCAAGAATTTGAACGTCAGTTACTAAGCGGCGAGTTAGAAGTGGAACTAATTCCTCAAGGAACATTGGCTACAAGATGCATGGCTGCAGGCTATGGGCTCCCTGCCATATACACACCTGCAGGAGTAGGGACAGAAGTAGCTACCGGAAAAGAAGTGAGAAATTTTAACGGAAAAGAGTATTTACTTGAGCTAGCTTTTGAAGCAGACTTCTCAATAGTAAAAGCATGGAAAGGCGATACCATGGGCAATTTGATTTTCAAAGACACGGCAAGAAACTTCAATCCAATTATGGCAATGGCAGGCAAAATAACAATCGCAGAAGTAGAAGAGTTAGTGGAGCCTGGAAAATTAAATCCTAATGAAATACATACACCAGGGATTTATGTTAACAGGATTTTTCAAGGAACGAATTATGAAAAGCGAATTGAACAATTGACTGTTAGGAAATAATTCTTTCGACAGATAATTTTTACAAGAATAAAATAGTTAATAATATGGCTCTAGATAAATTTCAAATAGCATCAAGAATTGCAAAAGAACTTAAGGATGGGTATTATGTTAATTTAGGAATTGGAATCCCCACTTTAGTAGCAAATTATATTCCAAACGGAATGAATGTAGTTTTGCAAAGTGAAAACGGCTTGTTAGGAATGGGCCCCTTCCCATTGGAAGGCGAAGCAGATGCTGATTTAATAAATGCCGGAAAACAAACCATAACAACATTGCCGGGTTCGGTTTTTTTCGATAGTGCTATGAGTTTTGGAATGATACGTTCTGGAAAAGTAGATTTAACAGTTCTTGGCGCAATGGAAGTTAGTGAGCAGGGAGATATTGCTAATTGGAAAATCCCAGGAAAGATGGTAAAAGGAATGGGTGGCGCTATGGATCTAGTGGCAAGTGCAAAAAATATTATAGTAGCGATGATGCATACAAACCCAAAAGGCGAAAGTAAACTATTGAAAAATTGCAGCTTGCCTTTAACAGGTAAGGGTTGTGTAAAAAAAATAGTAACCGAACTTGCTGTTATAAATATTACACCTGAAGGGTTCAAACTCATTGAAAGAGCTCCAGGTGTAAGTATAGAAGAAATTCAACAGAAAACTCAAGGCTCCTTAATAATTGAAGGAGATATTAAAGAAATGGTTCTATAAAACCTTTTAAGAAATTTTGGGCGCAGCGTCTAAAATCTCTTGGCTAACACCACTTGCATACTTTTCAAAATTCTTAATAAATTCTCTCGCTAATTGTTTTGATTTTATATCATATGCATTTTTATCTGCCCAGGTATTTCTTGGATTTAAAATTTCTGATGGAACATTTGGACAAGTTGTAGGCATCATCATGCCAAAAACTGGATGTGCTTCATAAGAAATAGTATTCAATTTGCCATCTAAAACTGCTGTAATCATAGCTCTGGTATAGGCTAAATTCATTCTGTGGCCTTTGCCATACGCTCCACCTGTCCAGCCAGTATTTATTAACCATACCGATACATCATGCTCCTTCATTTTCTTTCCTAACATATCTGCATACTTTCCAGGATGCAAAGGCATGAAAGGTGCTCCAAAACAAGCGCTGAATGTTGATTTAGGCTCAAGAACTCCGGCCTCTGTTCCAGCAACTTTAGCTGTATAGCCACTTATAAACTGATACATAGCTTGTCCAGGATTTAGTTTGCTGATAGGGGGCAGAATTCCATAAGCATCTGCTGTTAAAAAGAAAATATTTTTTGGCAGATTTCCGATTGATGGCTCTAAGGCATTGCTTATGTATGAAAGCGGATAGCTTACTCTAGTGTTTTCAGTTATTTTTTTACTGCAAAAATCTATAACATTTGTTCCGTCAAAAAATGTGGTGTTTTCAACAAGTGCACCAGTTTTAATCGCGTGAAAAATTTGAGGCTCTTTTTCTTCAGTAAGATCAATTGCTTTTGCATAACAACCCCCTTCAAAATTAAAAATCATTTTGTCATTCCACCCATGTTCATCATCTCCAATAAGACTTCTGTTAGGATCGGCACTTAAAGTCGTTTTGCCGGTTCCACTTAATCCGAAAAATATTGCGGTATCTCCATCCTTCCCCACATTTGCAGAACAATGCATACTTAATACATTATGCTCTTGTGGTAAAATATAATTTAGAATAGTAAAAATCCCTTTTTTCATTTCACCGGTATAGCCTGACCCTCCAATTAAAATTATTTTTTTAGTAAAACTTACCATCGCAAAATTTTGCTGTCTAGTCCCATCTGTTTTAGGATCCGCAAGAAAAGCAGGGGCTTGTATAATATGCCAATCTGTTTTGAATTGATCCAACTGTTCTTCAGAAGGTCTAATAAACATATTGTAAGCAAATAGATTGCTCCAGGGGTTTTCATTTATTACTCTAATAGAAATTTGATAATTAGTATCGGCGCAAGCAATACAATCTCTAACCCATATTTCTTTTTTAGAAAGGTATTGCGTCATTTTTTCGTACATACTATCAAAGTATTTCTCTTCAATTGGAATATTGAATTCATTCCAATTAACAGTATTGCTTGTCAAATTATCCTTCACAATAAACTTATCCTTCGGACTTCGACCAGTAAATTCTCCAGTTTGGATTACCAAAGCGCCGGAGTTTGAAAGCACACCTTCGTTTCTGTTTAAGGTTTGCTCAATCAGTTCAGAAGGCGAAAGTTGATAATGGATTTGGTTACTTTTAATCCCGATTGAATCAAGGGATTGGGTTGGCGTTTCATTCATGGTAGTTAATGGCATATCAATTTTATTTAGTACTATTTAACAAATGTAATAATCGTTATTTTAAAATAAAATTCAAAAAAATAGCTAAAATAGGACTCGCATCTAAAATAAAGTAAAATAAATGTCAATTATTTAATTATTATCTAAAAAATTACAATCGGCTCTATTAAAATGATCTGAATGTTAAATGGTTTTTATTTTTTATTTTTTTTGTAATTCAAAGCACATTTTACGTCGGTTTGTTTTTTCAAAAAAACTAAATCACTTCCAAATTATTACTGAATATTTTTTTGGTTTCGGAAGTTCTTTTGCTTTTTCAGAAAATGTATAAATCACTAGGTATTAAATTTTTGTATTTTAATGTCATGAAATTTTCCTCGAAGGTTTAATAAGAAAAAAGCATAGACTTTTTAAAATAAATCAGTTTTTAAATGGCATTACTGCTATTTTTTAAACACGATTTGCCTTGATTTATAATTTCATTGGAACTATTTTTTATTTTCTGACAAATTCCATCTACTTTTTTTTAATTTAATTACACAAATGAATTAGCTTTATCACTAACATTTTTTAGTCTGCAAAAATCTAAAAAAGCATTATAATCAAATGAAATACTTATCATTAAATTCCGAAATCTTCATCAATAATCGCAAACGATTCATTGATCGTATGGATAAAAACTCCATTGCTATCTTTAATAGCAATGACGAATTGCCAACAAATGGCGATCAGACTTTTAAATTCAAACAAAATTCTGATTTGTTTTGGCTAACAGGAATAGAGCAAGAAGATACAATGTTGATTTTGTTTCCCAACAATCCCGATCCTGCTTATAGAGAAGTCTTGGTTTTAGTAAGACCCAATGCTATTAAAGAAAAATGGGATGGACATCGATTCAGAAAAGAAGAAGCAATTGCTATTTCAGGTATTCAGAATATTATTTGGCTTGATGCCATTGACGGTTTGTTACAAGCATGGGTACATCTCTCTGATACAATTTACTTAAACACAAATGAAAATGACCGAAAGTCAAATCACGTTAATGTAAGAGATTACAGATATGCTGAAACTATGAAGTCTTTGTATCCTTTACATCAATATAAAAGAAGTGCAAAAATTTTAAAAGATTTACGTGCTATTAAGTCTGCATTGGAAATTGAAGTTATGCAAAAAGCAATAGACATTACAGACAATGCATTTAGGAGAGTGATGAAATTTATTAAGCCGGGTGTAATGGAGTATGAAATCGAAGCCGAGATTCAGCATTCTTTTTTATCTCAAAGAGCTACCGGGCCTGCCTATAGTTCAATAATAGCAAGTGGCGACAATGCTCGTATTTTACATTATATAAGCAACAATCAAGAATGTAAGGATGGCGATCTGATTTTAATGGATTTCGGTGCGGAATATGGTAATTATTGTGCAGATTTATCCAGAACCATTCCCGTAAATGGTAAGTTTAGCAGAAGACAAAAAACTGTTTACAACGCTTGCTTGCATTTGCATCATTATGCAGCGAGTATCTTAAAGCCAGGAGTAAGTATAGTAGATTATACTAAAAAAGTTGGTGATGAGGCAACTATACTATTTCAAAAAATCGGATTGTTGAAAAAATCAGAAGTTAAAAATGAAGACCTTAACAATAGAGCGTACACTAAATATTTGTATCATGGCATTTCCCATCATCTAGGTATAGATGTTCATGATTTAGGAACACGAACTGAGCCAATTAAAGCGGGTATGGTCTTTACTATTGAGCCGGGAATTTATATCGAAGAAGAACAAATGGGTATTCGAATTGAAAATAATTTTTGGATTACAAAATCAGGTAATCGCGATTTGATGAAAAATATTCCAATTACTGTGGAAGAAATTGAAGCGTTTATGAAAAAATAAATATTGATTTTCTTTTTCTGAGACCTTTCAAATAAAACCCTCAATATTTAATCTGATTTATGAAGCAAATCCCGAATTTATTTACATTATTGAATCTGATCTTTGGATGCCTCGCCATTGTAAGCTGTATGGAGCATGGATTGGCCATACAATATAGTGCCGATAGCTCACCATTAGTAGAACTGCCGGAAAGAATTACATGGGCTTCTGTTTTTATTGGGCTAGCCGCTCTAACCGATTTTTTGGACGGATTTATTGCAAGACTTTTTAACGCAACATCTGAATTAGGTAAGCAGCTTGATTCGCTTTCGGATGTTGTGAGTTTTGGCGTTGCTCCATCAATGATCCTATATCAATTCCTTAAAATCAGTTTTGCATCTGAGGAAAATGGAATTGAAATCAATAACATCTTTCTCCTGCCTGCATTTTTTGTTGCCGCCGCCGCCGCTTATAGATTGGCGAAATTTAATTTAATTGAAAACGCATCAAGTTATTTCATAGGAGTACCAACTCCTGCGGTTGGATTATTAGTAGCTTCTTTCCCTTTGATTTTTTGGTACAGCCCATTTCAATTCATAAATAGTATATTGACCAACTATTGGATTTTGTATGCCTTTATTTTATTCATTTGTTGGTTGATGTTGAGCAATATAAAATTCATGTCCTTGAAAATGCATTCTCTTGGGTTTAAAGAAAATAGCCATGTATTTATTTTGATATTTTTATCAGTGATTTCATTTCTTATTTTACACTGGATAGCTGTGCCAATAATATTTATTGGGTACATTATTTTATCTTTGATTTTTAAAAAAAGATTTCTATGATATTTTCTGCACAAATAAAAGTGATGCCTTTAAAAGACTTGTTAGATCCTCAAGGGAAAGCAGTGTTAGGCGGTTTGCATAATCTTGGTTTATCTTCAGCGATTGACGTTAGAGTGGGTAAGCACATTGAATTGCAAATTGAAGCAACTTCTAAAGAAGAAGCTTTGCAAATAGCATCTGAAGCATCACAAAAATTACTCGCTAATCAAGTAATGGAGTTTTTCGAAATATCTATTGTATAAAGTTTTATTATGCTCTATTTAATACCTACTCCTATTGGCAATTTAGCCGATATAACCCTCAGAGCATTAGAAATATTGAAATCTGTAGATTTGATTCTTGCAGAAGATACGCGTACTTCATCTGTTTTACTGAATCATTATTTAATTCAAAAACCAATATCGCCGTATCACCAACATAATGAGCATAAAATTGTTCAACATCTCACAGAACAAATGCTCGGCGGAAAAAAAATTGCATTGCTTACAGATGCAGGAACCCCCGGTATTAGCGACCCTGCTTATTTACTCGTAAAACACTGTATTGAAAATAACGTTGAAGTCAATTGTTTGCCTGGAGCTACCGCTTTTGTTCCGGCGCTTGTTAATAGTGGATTACCAACCGATAGATTTTGCTTCGAAGGATTTCTGCCATTAAAAAAAGGCAGACAAACTTTTTTAAAGAAGATGGCTATCGAAGAAAGAACAATGATTTTTTATGAAAGTCCATTAAGACTATTAAAAACCTTATCTCATTTTATAGAATATTTTGGGGCATCCAGAAGATGTTGTGTTTCAAGAGAGCTTTCTAAAAAATTCGAAGAAAATAAGCGAGGAACTCTACAAGAAGTCCATGATTATTTTTTATCAAAAAGCATTAAAGGGGAAATTGTTATTGTGGTGGAAGGGCTCGATAAATAATTTTGAATAAATTAGTTTTAAAATTTACATATAAAAAAGATGAAAAAAATCGGAGTATACTTGGTTGTATTTTTTTGTTTCAAATTTTCAATAGGTCAATCAAATCGTTGGCAACAACATGTCAACTATACAATCAATGTTGATGTAGATACAATTACTAATCGTTTCAACGGAACAGAAAAATTAGTCTATCAAAATAATTCAAATGAGAAACTCGACAAGGTTTTTTATCATCTTTATTGGAATGCCTTTCAGCCCAATAGTAGCATGGATGCAAGGAGCAGAGAGCTTGGAAAAAACACCATCAATGGAAGACAAGATTGGGATGGGAGAGTAAAAGACAGGATTAGCAAGCTAAAAGAAAATGAAATTGGCTATCAAAAAATAAAAAGTTTAAAAATGAATGGCGTTACACAGCCATTTGTTTATCATGAAACAATTTTGGAAGTAAACTTAACTAAGGCAATTCTTCCAAATACTGCTGTTGTTTTCGAAATGGAATTTGAGGCACAGGTACCGCTACAGGTTAGACGCAGCGGACGCGATAATCCACAAACAGGTGTGCGTTATAGCATGAGTCAATGGTATCCAAAAATTTGCGAGTTTGATGAAGAAGGCTGGCATCCTACACCATACGTAGCAAGAGAATTTTATGGAGTATGGGGAGATTTTGATGTAACAATTAAAATCGATAAATCGTTTAAGTTAGGAGGAACGGGCATTTTGGTGAATGCAAATGAAATTGGCTGGGGATATGATATTCCTAACAGCGCATTAAAACCTTGTGCTACACCCAAAAGAACTTGGCATTTTAAAGGATTAAATATTCATGATTTTGTTTGGGCCGCAGACCCCGATTATAAACATATAGTTAGAAAAGTAAAAAATGGACCTGAACTTCATGTTTTATACAACTATCCAGTTGAAGATTTAAAAAAAGATTCCGACTGGACTAAAGTTGCTGATGCTGCAGTGAAAGTATTACCATATATCGAAAAGAATTTTGGGAAATATCCTTACCCTCAATACTCTTTTATTCAAGGAGGCGATGGCGGAATGGAATACCCTATGGCTACATTGATTAGCGGACCTTCACTTGGTACCGTATTTCATGAATGGATGCATAGCTGGTATCAAATGATGTTGGGTACTAATGAAAGTTTATATTCATGGATGGATGAAGGTTTTACAACTTATGCAGAAGATTTAGTTTCTGCTTATTACAATCAAAAAAAGCCAATTGAAGAATATACAGATGCGTTGAAAAAAAATCCTACCAATGAAAATTTAAAAAAAGTAATTCAATCCTTGCCTGAAGAACATTCTGGATCATACGACAGTTATTTTTCTTTAATAAAAAGCAAATTGGATGAACCCATGTGCACTCATGCTGATCATTACAATTCAAATTTTGCTTATAGTATTAATTCTTATTCTAAAGGAGAAGTTTTTTTAGCTCAGTTAGGATATATAGTTGGAGAAAAAACAAGAGATAGTATTTTGTTGAATTATTATAAACAATGGAGATTTAAACATCCTAATGCTAATGACTTTATTCGTGTAGCAGAAAAAACCAGTAAAATTCAATTAGACTGGTATAAAGAATTTTGGATCCATTCAACAAAAACAATTGATTATAGTATCGATAGCATTTGGAGTGAAAATGAATTTACAAATATTCGGTTAAAAAGAATTGGTCAAATGCCTATGCCAATTGATTTGGAGATTACTTTTAATAATCAGGACAAAGAACTGCATTCCATTCCACTAAACTTAATGTTTGGGAATAAGCAATTGAATGCTAAGGATTTTAAAGAAGAGGAGTGGAGATGGACTCATCCAACCTATTTGCTAAAAATCAAAAGAAATATCTCTGAAATAAAAGCTATTGAAATTGATCCTTCTAAATTAATGGCAGATGTGGACAGGAGCAATAATATTGTTTTATTGAATCCTTAGTTTTTATTTTATTCTTTGATAGAGCACAAATTTTTCTTTAAAATAATCTTCATTGAAAATTTGATCTATTTCCCATACAAATGGCTTGCATCCGCTTGTATGGATTTCTTGCGCTAAATCTCCGCCTTTTAAGCAAATTAAACCATTGGGAGTATTTTCCGAATCAGCTTTCACTTTTCTTAATAGAGGTCTGCTCCACCTCCATAAGTCACCCAGAGGCGCCACAGCTCTGGAAACAACAATGTCGAATTTTCTATTTTTGATATCTTCTACTCGGGTATGCTGTGTAGTTAAATTGCTTAAGCCAATGGCGGCTGCTATTTCATTTACAACATTTAATTTCTTGTTGATACTATCTACCAAATGAAAGCGAACTTCAGGAAAAAAAACAGCCAAGGGAATTCCAGGAAACCCTCCGCCACAGCCAAGATCCAATACTTCAAATCCATCTTCAAATTGAAAGGTTGCTGCAATGCTCAACGAATGAAGCACATGATGAAGATAAAAATTATCAAGGTCTTTTCTGCTAATAACATTTATTTTCTGATTCCAATCTTCATACAATCCTTTTAAGGCACTCAATTGATTAAATTGTTCCTTACTAAAATCTGCAAAATATTTTTCTAAAATTTCCATGAGCAATATGATTTTATTTTATGAGATTTTTATTTCCAAGTTTGCAATGGCTTCTTTATTAGTGCTGGAGCAAAAATTAAATAATAAATAAACATCCATAAATCAAGTAGTGGTATGAATGGAATTAAGTCATTTTCTTTTAATCGAATCATGCTTTTCGAATAAATCAACATCTGAAAAATTGCTCTAGTAAAATATACAATTAATGATAATTTCCAAGAATAAAACAGCATTGATAAAACCATCAAAGTGTAAAATAAAAAATGGCTCATTGCAAAAAGTCCCAACAAGAATTTATGAATGCGCTTATAGTATTTACTTGTTGTGTAATGTCTGTTTTTTTGACGTATCCATTTTTCCCAGGTCTTTGCTGGCTTTGTGATTGTAAAGCTTTCAGGGTTAATATTAATGGCTGTATTTTTCTTATTAGCAACCGCATTGATAAATAAATCATCATCACCACCAGGAATATTATTGTGAGCAGAAAATCCTTTCTGTTTTAAAAATAAAGATTTCTTATAACTCAAATTTCTGCCAACACCCATATAAGGAATGCCTGCTAATGCATAACTGAGGTATTGCATTGCTGTAAAAAAACATTCAAACCGAATTAATTTATTAAGCAAACCTCTCTCTCTTTGAAATGGACTATATCCTAAAACGATTTCGGTGTTGTTTGTAAAAGTAGACTGCATACTGTTTATCCAATTTTTAGTCGCAGGCAAACAATCGGCATCTGATAACAACACAATTTCATATCTAGCAGATTTTATTCCTATAGCCAAAGGGAATTTTTTGCCAGGAATCATTTTAGCTTCTTGAGTGAGTTCGATAACATTTAATTGCTTGAAACTTTTTTTCAACTCCTCTAATAAATACTTGCTTTCATCAAAAGAATTATCATTAACAACAATGATTTCATGCGTTGTAGGGTATTCTTGTGCAAGTATACCTGGTAGGTTGTTTGCCAGATTCTCTGCTTCATCCCTAGCGCAAATTACCACGCTTACTGGATGTGTTTGTTGATGCTGCTGAGATTGTGACTTAAAAAAAACAAGACGCATGAAAAAAAATAAAAAATAGAATAATTGAATGGCGCAAATTGTACAGAATAGAATAAAAATAGAGAGCGGCCATTGAATAGCAAAATCAGGTATGTTCATATTTGCAAAAATATGCGATCAAAGGTGTTATTCAAGTTTCTTTGTTTAGCAATTATAAAATTTATATTTGCATTTCTTAATTTTAATTATGGCAAAACTTCAATTTGAATTACAGAAGAAGGATGATAATTCTAACGCTAGAGCAGGTGTAATTCAAACAGATCATGGTAAAATCGAAACACCAATCTTCATGCCTGTTGGTACAGTAGGAAGTGTAAAAGCTGTTTCTCAACTGCAACTAAAACAAGATGTAAAGGCTGAAATTATTTTAGGCAACACCTATCATTTATACTTGCGTCCCGGATTGCAAACATTAGAGTTAGCAGGTGGACTGCATCGGTTTAATGCTTGGGATCGACCAATCTTAACGGATAGCGGCGGCTTTCAGGTTTTTTCATTAGCAAAAAGTAGAAAGATAACTGAAGATGGAGTGATTTTTCAATCTCATATTGATGGAAGCAAACATCTGTTTACTCCGGAAAATGTGATGGACACGCAACGAATAATTGGAGGAGATATAATTATGGCCTTTGACGAATGTCCTCCAGGCGGTAGCGATTTTCATTATGCAAAAAAATCAATGGAGCTTACACATCGATGGTTGGATAGATGTGTAAGTAGATTTGAAAGCACGAATGACAAGTACGGTTACACTCAAAATTTATTTCCAATAGTACAAGGGGGCGTTCATCCTGACCTGAGAAAAATTTCTTGCGAATATATTTCAAGTAAAGAGGCAACGGGTAATGCTATTGGCGGATTAAGTGTGGGAGAGCCCATTGAAAAGATGTATGAAATTTGTGCTTTATGTTGTGAGCATTTACCGCAAAATAAACCGAGGTATTTAATGGGTGTAGGTACGCCTTGGAATATTTTGGAAGCTATAGAAATGGGAGTAGATATGTTTGATTGTGTTATGCCCACAAGAAATGGCAGAAATGCAATGCTTTTTACTGCTAATGGAATTATTAATATAGATAACAAAAAATGGGAGCATGATTTCTCTCCAATTGATGAAACAATAGGTTGTGAAATGAGTGCTTTTTATTCGAAAGCCTATTTAAAACATTTATTGAAGGCGAAAGAATTCCTTGGATTAACAATTGCAAGTGTGCACAATCTTGCATTTTATTTATGGCTAGTAAAGGAAGCCAGAAAACATATTTTACTAGGCGATTTTGTAAGCTGGAAAAAAAATATGATTCCGCAGATGCAACAAAAATTGTAAAAAAATACATAAAAAAAGCGAAGCATTGACTTCGCTTTTTTTATATACGGAAAGAAATTATTTCAAATCAGCTTTATTTAAAATCGTGGTTGTATTGGTGTTAATTCTAAGATTTACCGGAGTGTTATTGCCTGTAATATTAATTCGAGTCGCTAAATTTAATAATGCATTTTTTTCAATCAAGCCATACTTTGATGCATAAATACTGCTAAAGCTTTGATTGTTCAAAGTCGCATTCAGAGTGTAATTGGCAGGGTCGCTGCTATTAGTTGTAAAGCTAATAATTTCCGATTTTACTTTTATAAAATTTGAATAATGATTACCATTAATAGTATTTAAGTTGCTTCCTTTTTCTTGGATGGTATTTTTTACTGTCAAAATTAAAGTACCAAAATTAGTTACACCCTGTCCTTGCACTTTTTGTCTCAAAGGGATACTCACTTGATCATTCCATGAATAACCAATAGCAGCGGTGTCATTTAGGTAGAGGCTTTCTTTAGTTCCTGAACCAGATACGAAACCTCCAATTTGATAATAATTATGATCCGTCAAATTAAAATAATTGTATGTAGTGCCGGCAGTATCAGTATGATTGAAAATAGTATAAACTTTTCCGGATACTGCAGTAGTATCTTTCCCTGTAGCTGTCAACGAAAAGGTATCAGGAATAGAGCCAAGCGTATTGTTATCTGTAATTTTATAATGCCAAACCGACCCAGCATTATAAGTCATAAAGTTGTCAATAGTTGGTGATGGGGTGATTACAGGATCTGATTTTTTACAAGAAGAAGCTGCAATTATCAAAATTGTGATAATTAAAGCAGAATAGATTTTTTTCATGTTCAAAAATTAAAAATGGTGAAAGATTTTTTTCGTTGCAATATTATGAATATTTCAAGATTAGAGGGTTAAATTTTTGTGAAGTTCCGACTAAATTTAATTCGCTAATAAAAAAAGGCTAAATGAAATTTAGCCTTTTGAAATCTATTTTTAAACACAATCTACTTAACAATATTTGCTGAAAGCAAAGTAGTGGTAGAGTTGTTATCAATAATTGTACCCTGACCTTGCACTGATATTTTCAATTCGTTATGTCCTTTTATTTTACCATATTTTGGAGCATAATAATTAAAAGTGTTTTGAGCAACGGTTACTGTCAGTGGAATCGAAATAGTTGGGGTGATAAACACTTTGATACTTGCATTTTTAATTTCAGTTTTCACTTTCACAACATTTGTATAGGAAATATTATTTACTGTCATTTTTAAATCTGTAGAATCAATAGTATTTACTATATCAGCTTTTATTTCAACATTTTGACCACCACTCACTTGTGTTGTCATAAAAGGAGTTGTCCAAGTTGCTCCTGCTGTTGCTTTTTCTTTTAAGTATATTAATTCATATCCAGCCAGTTGAGCGCCTAAAGAAGCGAATTGACTGTAATCGTTGCCAGTAATATTATAATAACTTTCAGAGGCTCCACTAGTGTCTGTTGAATTAAAAATATGATAAGTTTTTGATCCTATTAAGGTATCAGTATTTGAAGAAGTTATCGTGTAATTGCTGTTATTGTTACTTGTATCAACTGTTTGATAATTCCAAGAAGAGCCTGGAGTTAAACTCATGTACTTATCTGGCTCGGGTGTTGGAGTTGGGGTAGGAGTTGGAGTTGGATCACTTTTTTTACAAGAAACGCCTAAAATGCTTACTAAAAGGGAGATAAATAGTAACTTTTTCATGTTTTTTTAATTTTATGGTGTAATAATAGGAAATATTTTTCAATTAATAAAAAACTTGTCTTATCTTCGCGCTCCAAATTTTTATGGCCAAACAAGCACTTATAAAACAAGACGGAACAATTATCGAAGCATTAAGTAATGCTATGTTTAAAGTTAAGCTTGAAAATGGACATGAAATATTGGCTACTATTTCTGGGAAAATGAGGATGCACTATATCAGAATTTTACCTGGAGATAAAGTAGGAGTGGAGATGAGTCCTTATGATTTAACAAGGGGCAGAATAATTTTTAGGTATAAGTAAACGCTGTAAAACAGCTATTAAAAATAGATAAAATTAATCATCATGAAGGTAAGAGCTTCAATTAAAAAACGCAGTGTTGATTGCAAGATCGTGAGAAGAAAAGGTCGTTTGTATGTAATCAACAAAAAGAATCCACGCTTTAAGCAAAAGCAAGGATAATTATTTTTAAAAATTTATAAAAGAAAAATATGGCACGTATAGCCGGTATCGATTTACCAAAAAACAAAAGAGGTGTAATAGGACTTACATACATTTATGGAATTGGTCCTTCAACTGCAAAGTACATTTTAGAGAAATCAGGAATTGATTTAAGTAAAAAAGTAAATCAATGGAATGATGAAGAGCAAACTGCTATTCGTAATGTAATTAATTCTGAATTTAAAACAGAAGGTGCATTGCGTAGTGAAACTCAAATGAACATCAAGCGTTTATTAGATATCGCTTGTTATCGTGGTCTTCGTCACCGTAAAGGATTGCCTGTTCGTGGACAACGTACTCGTACTAACAGTCGTACAAGAAAAGGTAAGCGTAAGACAGTAGCGGGTAAGAAAAAAGTAACTAAGTAAAATTAGATAAGACTTATTCATGAATCAGCGCCGGATCGCTTAATAAGTCGGCAGGAGGGTTGATTCAGCTCCCACAAAAGGGATATTTTTTAAAGATTACCTATTTAATTAAAAATGGCAAAAGCAAATCAAAAAGCTCAAAGCGCAAAAGCGGCGGCAAAAAAAAGAGTAGTAAAAGTTGATAGCTATGGAGATGCTCATATCTCAGCTACATTCAACAACATCATTATCAGTCTTACCAACAAAACTGGTCAAGTAATATCTTGGTCTTCTGCTGGTAAAATGGGTTTCAGAGGCAGTAAGAAAAATACTCCTTATGCAGCTCAAATGGCTGGAGCAGATGCTGCTAAAACAGCAATTGATGCTGGATTAAAAAGAGTTGATGTGTATGTAAAAGGTCCAGGAAGTGGTCGTGAAGGAGCTATTCGTTCTTTATCACAATCAGGATTGGAAGTAGCAATGATTAAAGACATCACTCCATTACCTCACAATGGTTGTCGTCCTCCTAAAAAGAGAAGAGTATAATAAATTAATTTATAAACGGATGCTTCATTCATTTAAAATGACCTTTATAATGAAGTATCGTCACGAAAAGGTCAACACTCAATAATTATGGCACGTTACACAGGCCCCAAAACAAAGATCTCTCGTAGATTCGGAGAATTAATCACAGGCAATGGCAAGTGGTTAACAAAAAACAGCAATCCTCCCGGACAACATGGAGCAAGCAAAAAGCGTAAAACTTTAAGTGAATATGGTATTCAGTTAAAGGAAAAGCAAAAAGCAAAATACACTTACGGTTTATTGGAAAAACAATTCCGTAAAACTTTTGATGAAGCTGCTCGTAGAAAAGGTGTTACCGGTGAAAATCTTATTAAATTATTGGAAGCTCGTTTAGATAACACAGTTTACAGAATGGGCATTGCACCAAGTCGTCAATCTGCAAGACAACTTGTTAGTCACAAACACATTACTGTTAATGGTGAGATCGTTAATATCCCTTCTTACAGCTGTAAGCCAGGAGATGTTGTAGGTATCAAAATTAAAAGTGCATCCAATGAAGCAATAGCTGGAAATCTTCGCGGAAAAAATCCTAAGTTCAGTTGGATTGATTGGAGCGAATCAGATATGAAAGGTACATTCATCGCTTATCCTGAAAGAGAAAGCGTTCCTGAAAACATCAAGGAGCAATTGATTGTAGAATTATACAGTAAATAAACTTGAGTTAACAAAACTCGAAAAATATAAAAAGCTTACAAAGCTTTATTATCAACAACTAAAAAGCAAAATACAAATGGCTATTTTTAATTTTGTTAAACCAGATAAAATTGTTCTTCAAAAAGCTAATGACTTTGAAGCATTATTCGAATTCCGTCCTTTAGAACCAGGATACGGCGTTACTATTGGTAATGCTTTACGTAGAGTATTGCTTAATTCTTTGGAAGGATATGCGATTATAGGAATTAATATTGCAGGAGCTGATCATGAGTTTGCTACTATAAAAGGAATTACTGAAGATGTAACAGAAATGATCTTGAATTTAAAACAAGTTCGTTTCAAATCTAAAGTTGAACATGACACCAATAGCGAAAAAGTAACTTTATCTATAAAGAATCAAACAGCTTTTACTGCTGGTATGATTGGCGACGCTTCGCCTTCATTTGAAGTTATGAATCCTGAATTAATGATTTGTACTTTAGACAATAGCGCAAAATTAGATATCGAAATCACCATTGGAAAAGGTCGTGGTTACGTTCCAGCTGAAGAGCAAAAGGAAAAAAGCAATCATTTTGGATATATTCCAGTTGATGCTATTTACACCCCAATTAAAAACGTAAAATATTTAATTGAAAATACAAGGGTTGAACAACGTACCGATTTCGAAAAGTTAATTATGGAAGTAATTACTGATGGTACAATTCATCCAGAAGAAGCAGTTAAACAAGCAAGTCGTATTTTGATTCAACATTTGATGATCATCACTGATGAAAATATCACTTTTGATTCAAAAGAAGATAAAAAAGAAGATCTAGTTGATGAGCACACTTTACAATTACGTAAAATGTTGAAAACTCCACTAGAGGATTTAGACTTATCTGTTCGTGCTTTCAATTGTTTAAAAGCAGCTAAAATTAATTCATTGTCTGAATTGGTTCAGTATGAGCAAGAAGATTTAATGAAGTTTAGAAACTTTGGTCAAAAATCTTTGAGCGAAATTGATCAAGTGCTTCATGAAAGAGGATTAAGCTTTGGAATGGATTTGAGCAAATTAAAATTAGACGACGAAAATTAATACGTTTATCAATTTATCACCAGCCTGTAATTCCTGACACGGTACAGGTTTAAAATTTAAAAGTCATGCGTCACGGTAACAAAAACAACAATCTAAGCAGAACAGCATCTCACAGAAGATCGTTATTAATGAATTTAGGTTGTCAATTAATTACACACAAAAGAATTACTACAACTCTTGCAAAAGCAAAAGCATTGCGTACTTATATTGAGCCATTGATCACTAAAACAAAGGCAACAGAAAGTAAGGAATCAATCATGCACAACCATAGAATTGTATTTAGTTATTTAAATGATAAACAAGCTGTAAAAGAATTATTTACAGTAGTAGCTCCAAAAGTTGCGGGTCGTCCAGGTGGATACACTCGAATAATTAAGTTAGGAGCACGTATTGGTGATAATGCTGAAATTGCTATGATAGAGTTGGTTGATTTCAACGAAATTTATGGTAAAGAAATCAGTGATTCAGGAGAGGCGGTTAAAAAAACACGTCGTGCAGGATCTAAAAAGAAAGCAACTGCTGTAGAAACAGAAGAAAAAACTTCTTCAGTTGAAGAAGCAGAAATAGTGGAAGAAACACCAACAGATAGCCATGCATCGAATGAGTTACCTGCAGATGACATGCCAACAGAGGAAACGCCAGAAGCTTAATATAGTATTAAATTTTAGCCCCGATTATTTCGGGGCTTTTTTTTGATAAATTTTTTAAAATAAAAACAGTTTGTTTTCTTTGTAAAATATTTTAATTAATGATCAATCAAATGTCAAATCAAAAAGAAGCAGTTTTAGTGCTGGAAGATGGCACAGTTTTGTATGGAAAATCATTTGGTAGAATTGGCACCGCAACTGGAGAGATTTGTTTTAATACGGGCATGACTGGTTATCAGGAAGTATTCACAGATCCAAGTTATTCTGGGCAGGTATTAATTATGAACAGCGCTCACATTGGAAATTACGGCATTCGGAATGCAGATGTGGAGAGTGATGGTGTAAAAGTAAAAGCAGTTATAGGAAGAAACCTTGAAAATAAATTCAGTAGATTTTTGGCAGAGAATTCTTTACAAGAATATTTTGAATCACAACAAATAGTGGCTATCGACAAAATAGACACAAGAGCATTGGTAGCTCATATCAGAGTGAAAGGAGCTATGAATTGTATTATTTCTAGTGAGGGTATAAATATCGATGAATTAAAATCAATATTAGCGAAAGTCCCTTCAATGAATGGATTGGAGCTAGCCTCAACCGTTAGTACTCAATCTTCTTATACAATAGGAAACGAAAATAGTAACCTTCGAATAGCCGTATTAGATTTCGGCATCAAAAAAAACATATTGAATTGTTTTGTAGAAAGAGGTGCCTATCTAAAAGTATTTAATGCTAAAACACCATTTGAAGAATTAGAAAGCTTTCAGCCCAACGGATATTTTATAAGCAATGGCCCTGGAGATCCCGCTCCGATGGAATATGCCATCAAGACCGTAAAGCAAATACTTAATAGCGGCAAGCCATTATTTGGGATTTGTCTTGGCCATCAATTGTTGGCATTGGCCAATGGTATCCCAACTTTTAAAATGCATCATGGACACAGAGGCTTAAATCATCCAGTGAAAAATGTGATTACTGGAAAATCGGAAATCACTACACAAAATCATGGATTTGGTGTAGATCCGGATGCTGTAAAAAATCATCCTGAAATAGAAATCACACATTTGAATCTTAATGATGGAAGTATTGAAGGGATTCGTTTAAAAACAAAAAAAGCTTTTTCTGTACAATATCATCCAGAGGCTACACCCGGACCTCATGACAGCAGATATTTATTCGATGATTTCATTTCAATGCTAAACTAATCACTTGAAAATGAAAATTGCAATCATTAACGGTCCCAATTTAAACTTACTTGGAAAAAGAGAGCCAGAGATTTATGGCAACATTTCATTTGAAGATTATTTGCAAACACTTACAGATAAATTTCCTTCAGTGAATTTCATCTATCATCAAAGTAATGTAGAAGGAGAAATTATAAATTATTTACAACAAAATGGGTTTGAAATGGATGGCATTATTTTAAATCCAGGAGGGTATACTCATACTTCAGTTTCAATAGGAGATGCCATTGCGGCTATTAA
>CANGGD010000019.1 GCA_947453295.1 Chitinophagaceae bacterium
ATATGAGGCCTTTGCAAATGGTAGATACCAAACAACAGTATCTTAAAATCAAGGAGGAAATTGATTCGGCTGTAATAAATGTGATAGAAAGCTCACAGTTTATTGGCGGAAAAGTTGTGAATGATTTTGCAACTCATCTTGCTGCATATCATAACGTAAAACATGTAATTCCTTGTGCCAATGGTACAGATGCTTTACAAATTGCAATGATGGCTTTAGGTTTGCAAGCTGGTGATGAAGTGATTACCCCTTCTTTTACTTATATCGCTACTGTTGAAGTGGCTGCATTACTAGGAATTAAGCCTGTTTTTGTTGAGGTTGACACCAAGACTTTTTGTATTGATCCTGAATCAATTGAAAAAGCAATCACTCCAAAAACTAAAGCAATTATTCCGGTTCATTTATATGGGCATGCTGCTGATATGGAGAAAATTATGGCCATCGCAAAAAAACATAACCTTTTTGTAATTGAAGACAATGCTCAAGCGATAGGAAACGATATGCTTTTTCAAGACGGCACTAAACATAAAACCGGAACGATCGGACACATTGGGTGCACTTCATTTTATCCCTCTAAAAACCTTGGTGCATTTGGAGATGGCGGTGCCATGATGACAAACGATGATGAACTTGCTAAGCAATTGGCTATGATTGCTGCTCACGGACAAAGCAAAAGATACTATCATGATGTTGTAGGTTGCAATTCAAGATTAGATGCAGTTCAAGCCGCTATACTCGATATAAAACTCAAGCATTTAGATGAATACAATAATGCAAGAAAAAAAGCTGCTGATTTTTATGACCAGGCTTTTTCTAATAATGACAAAATAGTCACTCCATTTAGAGCTGATTATAATTCACATGTTTTTCATCAATACACTCTGATTTTAAACGATATAAATAGAGATACATTACATCAGTATTTGGCTGAAAAAGGCATTCCTTCTATGATTTATTATCCAGTTCCTGCGCACAAACAAAAAATGTTTAGCCATTTTGGAAGTGGTGATATTCATTTACCCAAAACAGATTGGCTTACAGAAAGAGTTATTTCCTTGCCCATGCACACGGAATTAGACGTTGTTCAACAAGAATTTATTATAACCGCTGTGTTAGATTTTATAAAACAATAATTTTAAGATAATTTGAAAAGAGAAATAGGTTTCAAATAATAATAACAATAAAAAATAATTAAATGAAAGTAGCTGTAATTGGAACGGGGTATGTAGGTTTAGTTACCGGAACATGCTTTGCAGAAACAGGAAACACTGTAACCTGTGTTGATATTGATGTCAACAAAGTCAATAAATTATCCAGCGGTCAGATTACAATTTTCGAACCCGGTTTAGAAAAGCTTTTCATCAGAAATCAAAAAGAAGGCAGATTGTTTTTTACCACTGACATTGCGCAAGCTATTGCCGATGCAAAAGTGGTGTTTCTTGCCTTACCAACTCCTCCGGGTGAAGACGGAAGTGCTGATTTGTCTTACATTTTAGGCGTAGCAAAACAATTGGGTCAGCTTTTGAAAAAAGAAGACTTTAAAGTAATAATAGATAAGAGTACAGTTCCCGTTGGTACTGCAGAAAAAGTAAAAGCCGCCATCTTATCAAATGCTGCAGAAGAAATTGGTGATGCCTTTGATGTGGTAAGTAACCCCGAATTTTTAAGAGAAGGAGTAGCCGTGGAAGATTTCATGAAACCCGACAGAGTGGTTATTGGTACTCAATCTGAACGTTCAATGAAGATCATGAATGAATTATACGCACCATTTGTTCGTCAGGGTAATCCAATCATTTTTATGGATGAAAAATCTGCCGAACTTACAAAATATGCCGCCAACTCCTTCTTAGCAGTGAAAATTAGTTTCATGAACGAGATAGCACAGTTATGTGAAAAATTAGGCGCTGATGTAGATATGGTTAGAAAAGGAATTGGAAGTGATGAAAGGATTGGAAAAAGATTTTTATTTCCAGGCATTGGATACGGAGGAAGTTGCTTTCCAAAGGATGTAAAAGCATTAGGCAAATCAGCTCATGAAGTGAATTATGATTTTAAAATATTAGACGCGGTAATGGAAGTAAATGAATTGCAAAAACTTCATCTCCTTCCAAAAATTGAAAAATATTTCAATGGCGATCTAAAAGGAAAGCATTTTGCAATGTGGGGTTTGGCTTTTAAACCAAATACAGATGACATTAGAGAAGCTCCTGCTTTTTACATGATAGATGCCTTAATCGCAAAAGGAGCAACTGTAACTGCTTTTGATCCGGAAGCGATGAGTAATTCTAAAGAAGTATTAGGGAGCAAAATAAATTTCGCTTCTGGAGAATACGATGCTTTGAAAGATGCAGACGCTCTTATCATTGCAACAGAATGGAACGAATTCAGAACACCTGATTTTGATAAAGTAAACAGCTTGCTCAAAAACAAAGTGATATTTGATGGCAGAAACTTATTTGATTTGCCTCAGATGGAGCAACTTGGCTATCATTATGAAAGCGTTGGAAGAAAAACAATCGGTTAAAAATATAAAATAATTAAAGTGAGAAATAAACGCGTATTAATTACAGGAGCTGCCGGATTTTTAGGTTCGCATCTCTGCGATAGATTTATTGCCGAAGGATTTGATGTAGTAGGAATGGATAATTTAATCACAGGAGATCTTAAAAACATTGAACATCTTTTTAAGTTGAAAGAATTCGAATTCTATCATCATGATGTTTCAAAGTTTATTCATGTTCCTGGAGAATTAGATTATATTTTACATTTTGCCTCTCCAGCAAGTCCGATTGACTATTTAAAAATTCCGATTCAAACATTAAAAGTTGGCTCACTTGGCACTCACAATTGTTTGGGATTGGCATTAGCAAAAAAAGCAAGAATCTTAGTAGCCAGTACAAGTGAAGTGTATGGAGATCCGTTAGTTCATCCTCAAACAGAAGAATATTGGGGTAATGTTAATCCAGTTGGACCCAGAGGCGTTTATGATGAAGCTAAAAGATTTCAAGAAGCTATTACAATGGCTTACCATAATTTCCATCAGGTAGAAACCAGAATCATCAGAATTTTTAATACATATGGTCCAAGAATGAGGCTGAATGATGGACGTGCGCTGCCTGCATTTATTGGTCAAGCCTTGAGAGGAGAAGACTTAACTGTATTTGGCGATGGCAGTCAAACCAGAAGCTTTTGCTATGTGGACGATTTAGTAGAAGGCATTTACAGATTATTAATGAGTGATTATGTATTCCCAGTTAATATTGGAAATCCAGATGAAATCTCACTAAAAGATTTTGCTGAAGAGATACTAAAGCTAACAAACTCTAATCAAAAAATTGCATATAAGCCGCTACCTGTTGATGATCCTAAACAAAGGAAGCCTAACATCACCAAGGCAAAAGAAATTTTAGGATGGGAGCCAAAAGTAGATAGAGCTGAAGGATTGAAAATTACTTACGAATATTTTAAAACATTGACACCGGAAGAGTTAAACAGACAACCATTAGAATTCGAGAGTAGAAAATATTGATAAATCTTTAAGCATGTATCAGGAACTTATTGACAAAAAAAAATCATTAGCAGTAATTGGACTTGGCTACGTTGGTCTGCCCATCGCGTTAGAATTTGCTAAAAAAATAAAAGTAATTGGCTTCGACATCAATGCGGAAAGAATTGAGTTGATGAAAAACAACATTGATCCAAGTAATGAATTAGATGCTGCTGCTTTTGAAAATTGCGATATAGAATTCACCAATCAATTAGCCGTTTTAAAGACAGCTAATTTTTTTATTGTAGCTGTTCCAACACCGGTAGATGCTAATAATATCCCGGATTTGATTCCTGTAAAACGTGCCAGTGAAACAATTGGAAAAGTGATTAAACAAGGAGATTGTGTTGTATTTGAAAGCACTGTGTATCCTGGTTGCACAGAAGAAGATTGCGTTCCCATAATTGAAAAATTCTCAGGTCTAAAAATGAATGAGGATTATAAAATAGGATACTCTCCTGAAAGAATAAACCCAGGAGATAAAGAACACACCATTACAACCATAACTAAAGTGGTTAGTGGCTGTTGTGACGAAAGCTTGGATTTAATTGCGAAAGTTTATGAACTGGTTGTAAAAGCAGGCGTTCATAAAGCCTCTTCCATAAAAGTAGCCGAAGCTGCGAAAATAATTGAAAACACGCAAAGGGATTTGAACATTGCCCTTATGAATGAATTGTCAATAATTTTCGACAAAATGAATATCAATACTTTTGAAGTGCTTGAAGCTGCCGGCACCAAATGGAATTTTTTAAAATTTCAACCCGGTTTAGTAGGTGGGCATTGTATTGGTGTGGATCCGTATTATCTTACGTATAAGTCCAAACAATTGGGTTATGACAGTCAAGTTATTTTAGCCGGCCGTGAAATCAACGATGGTATGTCTGCATACGTTGCTAAAAAAGTGTTGCAATTCATCATTCAACAAAACGGAAATGTAAAAGAAAGCAAAGTGCTTATAATGGGTGCTACTTTCAAAGAAAACGTTAGCGATATCAGAAACAGTAAAGTAGCGGATGTTGTAAAGGAATTAAAATCTTTTTCTTTACAAGTTGACGTAACCGATCCAAATGCAAGTAGTGAAGAACTAAATCATGAATATGGTTTTACTCTAACCAAAGAAATTGGTACAGCATATGATGCAGTAATTATAACGGTGCCTCATAACGAATACAAAGAACTAACTGATCAATATTTCGCTTCGATAACAAAGGAGCATGCATTAATTGCAGATTTAAAAGGCTCTTTTAGAGGAAAAATTACGTCAAGAAGTTATTGGAGTTTGTAAAATTAAATCTATGTCCAATCACACGTTCCACTCAACAAATATTTCCCAAGCTAGTTTCTTAGTAACCGGCGGAGCCGGTTTTATTGGCAGTCATATTGCTTTGTATCTTTTAAAGCATGGTGCTAAAAAAGTAAGAGTGCTGGACAATATGGTCAACGGCTTCGAAAAAAATCTTACTATCCTAAGCGCATATCCGGCATTTGAATTCATACAAGGCGATATTAGAAACCATGAAACTTGTTTGCAGGCCTGCGAAGGTATTGATTACATTAGCCATCAGGCAGCCCTTGGTTCCGTTCCGCGTTCTATTAAAGAACCCGTTTATTTTAATGAAGTAAATGTAAATGGCTTTGTAAACATGCTCAATGCAGCAGTAGCAAAAAATGTAAAATCATTTGTATACGCTTCTTCTTCTTCTGTGTATGGCGACGAACCCTCTTTACCTAAAATTGAAAATAAAATAGGCAACTGCCTCTCCCCTTATGCAGCTACCAAAAAAACCAACGAATTGTATGCTCAGGTTTTTGCAGATATTTACGACATCAAAGTAATGGGCTTTCGTTATTTTAATATTTTTGGTCCTCGCCAAGATCCTGATGGACCTTATGCGGCTGTAATCCCATTATTTGTGAAAGGCATCATCAACCAAACACCTGTTTACATTAATGGAGATGGTGAACAAACAAGAGACTTTACTTATGTGGATAATGCTGTTCAAATCAATATAAAAGGAATGCTCTCTGAAAATGATGAGGCGTTTAACAAAGTGTACAATGTTGCCATTGGCGAATCTTGCTCAGTAAATTTTTTATACAATGCTTGTGCTAAACAATTGAATAGCGATTGGAAGGCAGTGTACAGAGAGCCAAGAGCCGGAGATATCAGAAATTCTTTAGCCGATATTTCATTAGCGTCGAAACTGCTCCATTATGAGCCGGTAACAAAGTTTAGTGAAGGTCTTTTTGAAACAATCGAATTTTTCAAACAAATATATTCTTAAATTATTTTATGCCAATTATCACAACGGAATTTCCAAACCTTATCATTTTTGAACCCACAGTTTTTGAAGATAGCAGAGGATACTTTTTTGAAAGCTATAATGCAAACACTTTAGAGCAAGCAGGTATTACTACAAAATTTGTTCAAGACAATCAGGCAAAATCATCATATGGAGTAATAAGAGGAATGCACTATCAATTGAATCCAAATGCTCAAACAAAAATGATTAGAGTGTTGAGTGGTGCTATTTTAGATGTTGTGTTAGATTTAAGAAAAGGCTCACCTACTTTCGGCAAACACTACTCCATAGAATTGACTGCAGAAAATAAAAAACAATTTTATATCCCACAGGGATTTGCTCATGGATATTCTGTTTTGTCTGAAACCGCAGAAGTCTTTTATAAGTGCGATGCCTTTTATCACAAAGAATCAGAAGCTGGTATTCAGTTTTACGACCCAGCATTAAATATTGATTGGAAAATACCTGCTGATAAACAAATTATTTCTGACAAAGACAAACAGCATCCTACTTTTGAAGATTGTAAAAATAATTTTGTTTTTAATTTTTAAACGCATCACATGGAGATTTTAGTAACTGGCTCTAACGGACAATTAGGTAACGAATTAAGAACCTTGGCAGCTGTTCATACAGAAGTTAAATTTGTGTTTACAGATATTGAAGAGCTTTCTATTACCGATGTTGATGCAATTGAAAATATCTTTACTGCACATTCATTTGATTATTGTATTAATGCTGCTGCTTACACTGCTGTTGACAATGCAGAAAGCGATGCCAATACTTCAAGACTTATAAATGCTACTGCCGTTGGATATTTAGCAGAAGCATGCAAAAAATTCAATTGTAAATTCATCCATATTTCAACAGATTATGTTTTTAATGGCGAGAATAAAGAAGGTTATGTTGAAGATGATGTAACAGACCCAATTAATGTTTATGGTTTAACTAAGCTGGAAGGAGAAAAACTTGCGCTTGAAATAAACCCACAAACAATTGTTATTCGTACCTCTTGGGTATATAGTTTCTTTGGAAAGAATTTTGTAAAAACAATGATGAAGTTGATGCAAGAAAGAACTGAAATAAATGTGGTAGCCGATCAAATAGGAAAACCTACCTACGCGGCAGATTTAGCATCAGCTATTTTTAAAATCATTTTTTCTTCAAAGGAATTCATTCCAGGCATTTATAATTATTCTAATCAAGGAGTTATTTCTTGGTTTGATTTTGCAACTGCCATAAAAGAAATTGGCGGCTACAATTGCCAGGTGAATCCAATTCCAACAAGCGCCTATCCTGTTCCAGCAAAAAGACCCAATTATTCAATTCTAATTACAGAAAAAATAGAATCCACCTATGGCATCGTAATCCCTAACTGGAGAACTAGTTTGGAAAATTGCATGGCGCTATTAAAATAATTTTATTTCACCCCAATTCTCATAATGAATGTATTTTCTTTAAAAAGCCGCATCATCGTTACTTGTAGTAACAGGTTATCTCCATTTCTTCAAAAAGAAATTATCGAACTTGGCTTTACACCTGTTCGCGTTTTTAAAACCGGGGTTGAGCTTTTTGGCGACATGAATGATTGTATTGTTTTAAACTTACATCTTAGATGCGCAAGTCAAATTTTATTTTCTTTAAAAACGTTTAATGCTTATACAGCAACCGATTTATATAACTCTCTACTAGAGATCGAATGGGAAAACATTATTCCAAATGATGAATATTTTTCTGTTACAAGTAATGTTAGTAACGAAACGATTACCAATAATCTTTTTGCAAACGTGAAAGTGAAAGATGCAATTGCTGATCGGTTTAGAGAGAAAAAAGGCGAACGACCAAACTCGGGTTCAGAATTAACAGGCGTTGTCATTCATTTGTATTGGAAGGAATCAAGTGCAGAATTATTCTTAGATACAAGTGGTGAAACATTGTCTAAACATGGTTACAGAAAAATTCCGGGCAAAGCGCCCATGTTAGAATCATTAGCTGCTGCAAATTTATTGGCCGTAGAATGGAATCAACAAACTGCATTTATCAACCCCATGTGTGGCTCAGGCACCATTGCCATTGAGGCTGCTTTATTGGCTTCGAAAAGAAAGCCTGGTTTGTATAGAAACAATTATTCTTTCATGCATGTTATAGGGTATGATGAAAAAGTATATGAACAACAATTACATCTTTTAGAATCAATGGTTATAGATTCTATTCCTTGCAAGATCATCGCTTCCGACATTAGTGAAGATGCAGTGAACATTGCAAAAGTAAACGCTGGTATTGCAGGTGTAGAAGAAATGATACAATTTGAATGTTGTGATTTTGCCGCAACTACAATACCCGAAAATGAAAATGGCGTGATTTATTTTAATCCTGAATATGGAGACAGATTGGGCGATGAAATTGAATTAGAAGAAACCTACGCAAGAATGGGTGATTTTTTGAAACAGCAATGCAAAGGCTATATGGGATATATTTTCACAGGAAATTTGGAGCTTGCAAAAAAAATTGGACTAAAGCCTAAAAGAAGAATTGAATTTTATACTGGAAAAATAGACTGCCGACTTTTTGAATATGAATTATATGCTGGTAGCAGAGAAAAGAAATAAAACTTATTAGATAATAATTTTTTCAAACTGATATCCTTTTTCAGAAAAATGCTGAAGCACTTTAGGTAATGTATAACGCATATTTTCAAATGCTTTTTCACTATCATGAAAAACAATTATATCGCCTGATGTTGATTTTTGCATAACATTTTTACAACATTGTTCTTTAGAAATAGTTTGATCAAAATCTCCACTTAACACACTCCACATAATTGTCTTCATTTGATATTTTGGCAACGACAATTGACTTAATTGGAATTTTTTTATTCTGCCATATGGAGGTCTGAATAAATTACTATCGATATTTTTTTTGGCTTCAAAAATATCATCTAGGTATTTTTTATCATCATTTTTCCATCCATTTAAATGATGTTGGGTGTGATTACCAACAGAATGCCCTTCATCAATAATTCTTTTAAAAAGATCAAAATATTGCTCAACATTTTTCCCAATGCAAAAAAAGGTAGCATGAGCATTATATTTTTTCAATTCATCCAATACAAATGGAGTAGCGATTGGGTGTGGACCGTCATCAAAAGTTAGAAATATTTTTTTTTCAGTGGTTGGCATAGACCAAATACACTCTCTATAAAAATATTTAAGCCAAAAAGGTGTTTTAACAAAATAAAACAATCGAAAAGATTTTGTTTTTTAAAAAGAATTTTTAACTTGTACTATTCAATCAACAAAATTATCAATTATGATGGCAAAAAAATTATTATTTCTAATTATTACCTGCCTTTCAATTTTTACATTAATGTCTTGTAAAAAAGAATCTTTAAAAAGCGAGATTGAAAGCACATTCGATTTAGCGAGCAAAAATGCCACCAACGAATTAATGACGGAAGATGTAAATAATATATTGATGGCTACAACAGACAGTTTTAATCTTTCTGGTGCAAGAGTTCCTAATGCAGAAATGGGTTTACCTGCTTGCGCTACTATTACTGTTACTGGTAGTTTTCCTAATAAACACATCACTATTGATTTTCATGATAGCTGTGTAGGTTCAGACAACGTTACTAGAAGTGGTATCATTCATGTGGTATTAACAAACTACATAAGGACAGCAGGAAGTGTGGCAACAGTAACTTTTGAAAATTACAAACGAAATGGTTATCAAAAAGAAGGCACTGTTACTTGGACAAACACAAGCAATTCTCCTTCAGCAAAAAGCTGGCACAGAGTTGTTGTAAACGGAAAAATTACTGCTCCGGATGGAAGGTACTGGCTTCATGAAAGCGATAAGACGCTGACACAAGTTGCAGGCATTACTACACAAAACAACAGCGACGACGCTTACTCTATTTCTGGTTCTGGAAGTGTTACCAATGAAGAGGGCAAAACTAGAACTGCTGAAATCATAACTGCCTTACACAAACAAGTAAGTTGTTCAAATATTGATGAAGGCTCCATCAAATTTCAGGGCCCCAATCATTACGCTTTAATTGATTTTGGAAATGGGTATTGCGACAATATCGCAACTGTTTCAATAGATGGGTATACTCCAAGAACAATTACCTTGCGATAATAATTCAGAATCTAATTTATTATATGCCATAATCCTTGATGATTGTGGCTTTTTTGTTTTATTTACCTTATTTTCGTAGACACTAAAAATAATTATATGAGTGTTCATATTAGTGCACAAAAAGGAGATATTGCTCCAATTGTATTGATGCCAGGCGATCCTTTAAGAGCAAAATATATTGCTGAAAATAATCTTACTGATATTCAATTAGTAAGCCATACAAGAAATGTTTTTTATTACACTGGAAATTATAAAGGAGTTAGAGTCACGATTGGAGCTAGTGGTATGGGCTGCCCATCCATTGGAATTTATTCTTACGAGTTGTATAATGAATACGATGTTGAATGTATCATCAGAATTGGAACAGCTGGAGGCTATCACCCAATCAGCAACCTATATGATGTAATTAATACCGATTTTGCATGTAGCGAATCTACTTACGCAAAATTTGCATTTGGAAATACAAATGAAGCCATTCAACATCAAGGGCCCGCATTTAGTATTATCAATGATACGGCAAAAGAATTGGCCCTTCCAATCCAAACAGCCAATATTCATTCAAGCGACATTTTTTACAGAAGCACTCCGGGTACTCCAGCAATTGCAGAAAAATATAATTGTCTGGCTGTAGAAATGGAAGCGTTCTCATTGTTTTCCAATGCGCTTTATTTAGGTAAATCTGCCGCAACGCTTCTTACTATTTCAGATATCATTCCTACCCATCAGCAAATTTCGGCAGATGACAGAGAAAGATCATTGCATCCAATGATTCAATTGGCACTGGAATCAGTAGTGAATATGAGCCGATAAGCAATTAGGGTTACGGATTTTACGATAATATCTTTTGTGGGTTTTGATTAAAAAACTATCCTCAAAACTTATCTTTGCACTTTATTTTTACGCATCCTTATTTATAATTATATGCTTTTAAACACAGCAAAAGTGAGAGTTAGATTTGCACCCAGTCCAACAGGTGGCCTTCATTTAGGTGGAGTAAGAACTGTTTTGTATAATTATTTATTTGCAAAAAAACACGGCGGTACTTTTGTGCTAAGAATTGAAGATACTGATCAAACAAGATTCGTGGAGGGAGCTGAGCAATATATTTACGATTGCTTAAAATGGTGCGGTATAGAACCAGATGAAAGTCCATTACACGGTGGCGAATTTGGTCCTTATAAACAAAGCGAACGCAAATCAAAATATTGGGATTATGCGCTGCAACTCATTGAAGCTGGGCATGCTTATTATGCATTTGATACGCCTCAGGAACTAGAACAAATGAGAATGGATTTTAAAACAAACGAAAATCCCTCTCCGCAATATGATGCCCGCATCAGAATGAAAATGAAAAACTCATTAACGCTGACTGCAAATGAGGTTGAAAAATTATTGCAAGAAAAAAACCCATTTGTTGTTAGAATTAAAATACCTGAAAATGAAATTATCTCTTTTTCAGATTTAATACATCATGAAGTAAGTTTTGATTCAAATGTGGTAGATGATAAAGTATTATTAAAAGCGGATGGCATGCCTACCTATCACCTAGCCGTAGTGGTAGATGATTTTTTAATGAAAATTACACATGCTTTTCGTGGAGAAGAATGGCTAAGTAGCGCACCTGTTCATATTCTTTTATGGAAATATTTATTCGGCTTAGATGAAATGCCTCAATGGGCTCACCTTCCATTAATTATGGGACCATCTGGAAAACTGAGTAAAAGAGATGGCGCAAAATATGGATTCCCGGTGTATGCAATGAATTGGACTGATCCTAGAAACAATGAATTTACAGAAGGATTCAAAGAAAAAGGATTTCTCCCCGAAGCTTTCATCAACTTGCTGGCTATGCTGGGTTGGAACAATGGCACTGAACAAGAACTGTTCTCATTAAATGAACTTATCGACCAATTTTCTATTGATCGAGTACACAAAAGCGGAGCGAAATTTGATTATGAAAAAGCAAAATGGTTCAATCACGAATGGATAAAAAAATCCTCCTCCGAATTATTATGCCCTTTAGTTAAACCCATATTGGAAGAAAAAAGCATTTCAAACATTAATGAATCTTTTTTAAAAACAATCATTGATTTAGTGAAAGAACGCTGTCCACTTCTGGATGATTTTTTTCAACAATCTTCCTATTTTTTCATCGCTCCTGAAGAACTAGATACAGAAGCCGTTAAGCCAAAATGGAAAGAGGATAAAGCAGGCTTTTTTAACGAAATGTGCAATCAATTGAATCAGCTCAATGTATGGGAAACAACATCCATTGAAAATTGTTTTAAAACACTTGCTGCTGAAAAAAATATAAAACCCGGCGAATTGCAATTGCCCATGAGGATTATGTTGGTGGGAGGGAAATTTGGACCTGCAGTTTTTGAAATTGCATATTTAATTGCGAAAGAAGAAACTATTAAAAGAATAAAATCCGCTTTAATCATTTTAAATTCTTAATCATGAAAAGACCTATTAGAGTGTTAGTTGCAAAAGTAGGGCTCGATGGTCATGATCGTGGAGCTAAAGTAATTGCAACTTCTTTGAGAGATGCCGGCATGGAAGTAATTTATACCGGCTTAAGACAAACGCCTGAAATGGTTGTTAACACTGCATTGCAGGAAGATGTTGATGCCATTGGCGTGAGTATTTTAAGCGGAGCACATAATACTGTGTTTCCTAAAATCATTGCTCTCTTGAAAGAAAAAGAAATGAATGATGTATTGTTAACCGGAGGCGGCATCATTCCTGAAGAAGATATGAAAGCCTTGAACCAATTAGGTGTTGGCAAATTATTTGCACCCGGAACTACCACCGGTGAAATAGCTAATTATATAAAAAATTGGGTGCTTGAAAACAGAAGCTTTTAAATTCAAACTATGTACACAACCATTCTTACAAATCTAGAAAACGGAATTTTCACTATTACGATTAACCGCCCAGAAAAATTAAATGCATTGAATAAAGATGTATTTAATGATATTGACAATGCGATGAGTGAAGTGTATTCTAATCCAGAAATAAAAACGGTAATCATTACAGGTGCAGGTTCTAAAGCCTTTGCAGCCGGTGCTGATATCGCAGAATTTGCTTCCTACTCAAAAACAGAAGCAATGACTTTATCTGAAAGAGGTCAATTTGTTTTTTCGAAAATAGAAAACTGCCCCAAACCCGTTATTGCTGCAGTGAACGGCTTTGCATTAGGTGGCGGTTGCGAATTGGCGATGGCTTGTCACATGAGAATTTGTAGCAACAATGCAAAATTTGGTCAGCCAGAAGTAAACCTAGGTTTAATTCCAGGTTACGGTGGCACTCAAAGACTAACCCAATTAATTGGAAAAGCTAAAAGCATGGAACTTCAAATGACAGCACAAGTCATTTCAGCAGAAGAAGCTTTACAGTTAAAGTTGGTAAATCATGTAACTACAATTGAAGAACTTATAAATAAATCAACAGAGATTTTACAAACCATTCAATCAAAAGCACCAATTGCTATTAGCAAAATAATTGAATGTGTGAATATAGCGGTTTCAGACACGGATGCAGGATTCAAAAAAGAAGTAGCAGCATTTGGAGATTGTTTTGAAACAGCTGACATGAAAGAAGGGACAACTGCTTTTTTAGAAAAAAGAAAAGCAAATTTTACAGGAAAATAAATAATAAAATCATGACTCAATTTAGAATTGAAAAAGACACAATGGGCGAAGTGCAAGTGCCTGTGGATGCCTTGTATGGAGCACAAACACAAAGAAGTATCGACAACTTCAAAATTGCACAAGACATCAACAAAATGCCTAAGGAAATTATTAAGGCATTTGCTTACTTAAAAAAAGCTGCTGCGATAACGAATCAGGAAGCTGGTGTTTTAAGCAAAGAAAAATCAGATTTGATTGGAAAAGTATGTGACGAAATCTTAGAAAGTAAATTAGACGCTTATTTTCCATTGGTAGTTTGGCAAACCGGAAGTGGTACTCAAAGCAATATGAATGTAAATGAAGTGATTGCTTACAGAGGGCATGTTATGAATGGCGGGAAATTAGAAGACAAAGAAAAATTTTTACATCCTAATGATGATGTAAATAAATCTCAATCAAGCAATGATACTTTTCCAACTGCGATGCACATAGCTGCCTATAAAATTATTGTAGAGCAAACATTGCCTGGCATTGAAAAATTAAGAGATACGCTCGAAGCGAAGAGCAAACAATTTATGAATGTAGTGAAAATAGGGAGAACGCATTTTATGGATGCTACACCCCTTACCGTTGGACAAGAATTCAGCGGTTATGTATCACAACTAAATCATGGAATTAAAGCGATTAAAAATACTTTAGCGCATTTAAGTGAGTTGGCTTTGGGCGGAACTGCCGTTGGAACAGGCATTAACACTCCTGAAAACTATTCAGTAAATGTAGCTAAGCATATTGCTCATTTAACAGGATTGCCTTTTGTAACAGCCGAAAATAAATTTGAAGCATTAGCTGCTCACGATGCGATTGTTGAAGCACATGGTGCCTTAAAAACAGTAGCTGTGAGCTTAATGAAAATAGCGAATGATATTAGAATGTTATCATCCGGACCAAGAAGCGGAATTGGAGAATTATTTATTCCAGATAATGAACCAGGCTCTTCAATAATGCCAGGAAAAGTAAATCCAACCCAATGCGAAGCATTGACAATGATTGCGGCTCAGGTAATGGGTAATGATGTTACCATAGGAATTGGTGGAAGTAATGGGCACTTTGAATTAAATGTATTTAAGCCTGTAATGATTTATAATTTCCTACATAGCGCCAGATTAATTGCTGATGGTTGTGTTTCATTTAATGATAAATGTGCAGTGGGAATTGAGCCCATAGAATCGAACATAAAAAAACACGTAGACAATTCTTTAATGTTGGTTACTGCATTAAACACAAAAATAGGTTACTATAAAGCCGCAGAAATTGCTCAAAAAGCACATAAAGAAGGAACTACGTTAAAAGAGATGGCAGTAAAATTAAACTACCTTACTCCAGAAGAATTTGATGAATGGGTTATACCCGCTAATATGGTTGGAAAAATCTAAACTAAAAACGCCGTCAAAATTTGACGGCGTTTTACTTATATGTTCCTTTATAATTTTAAATTAATTTTTTGGTACGTCAATAACTCCATTTGTAATACTAACAGAATTTGTTGGACTGGAATAATTATAAAGATCACCAGAGAATATACCAGTAAAATAAGCAGGAGATGTTAATGTTGCTGCTGAATTACTAACAGTTATTTTAAAAGTTTTATTCATTCCTGTAAGCATTGGATTTTCTGCTTTGTAAACCAATGAATTGGAAAGTTTATAATAACATTCAGCTAATTTAGAAGTATTAGCTATTGTATAAGCCCCACCGGAAAATGATCCTCCAGGTTGTGTTGCAATTAAATTAATACTTGGAAAATCATTAATTTCATCATTTCTTCCATCAATAGATAAAGATATTGTTCCGCTCGATAATGAAACAAAGTCGGCACTAGCATCAATATTAAAATACGTAGTTGGTCCTCCATCTATTTTACAACTTATACCACCAAAAACCTTTACTTTAAATTCGCAAGAATCAGATGTGCCATTAACTAATTTAAATGTAAATGTTCCTTTTGCGGTAGGCGTTCCTGATGCTTTTAATGCGATTTTTGGAAACCCATTTATTATTTGACCGCTTCCAGAAAATTTAATACCAGAAGTACCATTAATATCTGTAAACTCTGGTATGCTATAATTTCCCGATTGTGATTGCAATATTGTGATTGGAATTTCAATTGAATCTACTGAAGGGTCTAATACTTTTCCATTTACGAATGAAGCATGAAAAACTGGTTTAATAATTGGACAATCTATGGTAAATTGAGCTGTTCTTATTGGAGGATAAACCAAAACTGAAACTGGGCAGGTTTTTAAAGTGTCTCCATTAAAGATTATTTTAAAACTATCCATCCCATCAGCAGCGGGTTTGCCATTTCCAAATAATTTGATAGTTTGTAGGCCTAAACTATTAAAACTTCCGCTTGCAGAAAAAGTATAGTCTGAATTATTCAAACTAATGGTTTGTGCCTCATAGGTTCCTCTTTCAATCACTTCTACCTGTAATTCTATAAAATTTGAACTTGGAATTAATCTTACATCTTTAGTAAATACTCCTTTAGCAACTGGGCCGTCACCTAAACAGAAAGTTGACCCTCTAGTGTAAAGATTTACCACAGCTAATTTTGAAATATCAAAATTTGCAGGCTCTGTTTTTTTACAAGAAGTGAAAATGATAAGTGAACATAGAAAAAAACAAACTGAGTAAAATAACTTCATTTTTATATTTTTTATATTAAAATCTTTGAAGAAACGTAAGCATAAACATAAAATTTACCATTATGTTATTACTTTACAAAGTGCTAATTTAATTGATTAATTTGAGAATTTACTAGCTTTCAGCTATAAAATTATCAGATTCATTCTTATTTTCAGATTCTTCTTCCTCTTTTTTCCTAAAAAACATCCTCTGAAAAACAATCATACTTATTACTCCAGAACTTATAGCCGTATCTGCTAAATTGAAAATGGGTTTAAAAAACTCAAAATCTTCCCCGCCCCAAATCGGCATCCATGTGGGAAAATGACCTTTTAATATCGGGAAATAAAGCATGTCCACTACATTCCCTTGTAAAAAATGACCATACCCTTTTGTTGAGATTTTTGCCAATCCATCATATCCCATATACTCATTCAATAGGTTATTATAAATCATTCCTTTGTCAAAAAACACTCCATAAAAACAACTATCTATCAAATTTCCTAAAGCTCCCGCAAAAATTAAACTGGCACAAAAAATAAAGCCATTGTGGTGCTTTTCTTTTACAATTTTATTGAGATAATACACTCCAAAAACAACTGCCCCCATTCTAAAAATAGTGAGCAACACTTTACCAGTATTTCCTCCAAATTTCATCCCATAAGCCATGCCCGGATTTTCAACAAAATATAAATAAAACCAATTCCCAAAAACAGGTCTGGCTGTATTCAATTCAAAATTGACTTTAATGTAATACTTCAACAGTTGATCTGCTAAAACCACAAATGCTATAATTAAAAAAACATGTATTTTTTTCATACTTGTACAAATATAGAAAATGATGCTTATAAAATTTGAAGAGTCGATTTTTTACTCTTCGTAATAAATTCTTTTTACCCGTTGCGAAATGTTTGTCAAGATTTCATACGGAATTGTATTAGCCCACACAGAAACTTGATTTACGTTTAACGCTTTTCCAAATACAATTACCTCATCTCCTTCTTTAACATCTATGTTTGTAATATCGATCATCGTCATATCCATGCAAACATTTCCAATAACAGGTGCCAGCTGGTTAGACACTAGCATTTTACCTATCCCATTACTAAAAATTCTCGAATACCCATCTGCATAGCCTATACGAACAGTTGCTATAACTGAATCTTTTTCCAACACCCCTTTTCTTCCATAACCTACCGTTGCGCCTTTTGGCAATTTTTTTATTTGCGCTATGGTGGTTTTTAAAGTAGTAACATTTTCTAATTGAATGTTTGAGTCTACCCCATATAAACCAATGCCCAATCTCACCATATCATACTGCATTGTTGGGTGTCGAAATATTGCAGCGGTATTGGCAAGATGTTTGATGAAGGAGTGGCCAATTGCATGCTCTATGTTTTTACAAATTTTGTTAAAGAGCAGAGATTGATGTTCTGTGTAGGCATCTTCAGTTTGATTTTCACTTGCAGCCAGATGAGAAAAAACAGATTGCACCTTAAAAGTTTTCTCAGCATGTAAGGTATCCATTAAATCAGGTAGGTCTTTTTCCATAAAACCTAAACGATGCATACCCGTATCTAATTTAATGTGAATGGGAAAATCAATGATTCCTCTTGAGTGTAAAAATGTTTTTAATTTATGTAAAATTGTTTGCGAATAAATTTCGGGTTCTAAATTAAAAGCGACCAAGTTTTCAAATGCAACCTCCGTAGTATTCATAACCATTATTGGCAAATGAATTCCTGCTTTTCGAAGCTCAACACCTTCATCTGTATAAGCTACTGCCAAATATTCTACACCCTCTTGTTGTAATAAATTTGCAATTTCATGAGTGCCGCTTCCATAACTGAAAGCTTTTACCATAGCCATTATTTTTACCGAAGGCGCTATTAATTTTCTGTACGATTTTAAATTACTTCTTAGTGCATTCAAATTAATTTCCAAAACCGTGTCGTGTGTTTTTTGCTCCAGTAACTGGCTAATTTTTTCAAATTCAAAAATACGGGCTCCCTTTAACAATATTGCTTCATGGCTAAAAGATTCTTCTTTAAGTGCAGATATAAATGATGCAGTATCTTGATAAAAAGATTTTTTTTGCACCCAATTAAATTCCTGTTGATGAGCAAACATTTTAGGACCAATACCTATTAAACGATGAATATTTTTTTGTTGTAAAACTTTACTTAATTGCTGATATAATTTATCTTCAGAAATACCAGACTCGAGCATATCACTTAGTATCACCGTTTTTGTTTGATGTAATTCTTGTTGAGATAAAAAATCAAGTGCAATATTTAGTGAATCCATATCTGCACTATAACTGTCATTAATAACGCTACACTCGTTGTTGCCTTTTATAAATTCAAGTCTCATTTCTATTGGAGCTAATTGTCGCATCAAGGCAATTATGCTATGCATTTCGATTTTTAAAACACAAAGAACTGCGCAGCAAGTCAAAGCATTATATATAGATGCTTCATCTGTAAACGGAATACTAAATTCGAAAGACTGCTCTTTGTAACGGCAGTTTATTTTTGTTGTATTTGTTGATGCTGAAATATTTTGAATTATTAAATCTGCTTCAGCAGATTTGCCCCAAGCAATCAATTCTATAGTTGGATTTTTTGTTAATTTAAATTGTGTGATTGCATTTTTTACAACTAGATTATCCGAACAATAAACAAGTTGTTTTGAATGTGTAAAGAGCTCTAACTTTTGATTGATTTTATCCTCCATGCTTTCAAAACCTTCTGCATGCGCTTCACCCATAAATCCAAGTACTCCAATAGTAGGCTTTATGATTTCTTCCAGCCTTCCCATTTCTCCTCTTTGTGAAACCCCCGCTTCGATTAGCGCTAACTCATGCATCGTCTTCATCTGCCATACACTCAACGATACTCCTATTTGTGAATTATAACTTTTAGGACTTCTTACAATTCTATAATTGTTTTGTAATAGTTGATACAACCATTCCTTTATGATCGTTTTTCCATTACTTCCTGTTATACCTATTACTGGATATTCAAATTTACTTCTATGAAAAGCAGCTAAACGCTGCAATCCAAACAACACATTTTCTACCTGAATAAAGTTAGCTAGCGGGTATTTTTCTGTATTTTTTTTATCGAAATCATCCCTTACTACAAAACACCTAACCCCTTTTTGATATAGCTCTTCTATAAAATCAATCCCCTCTCTGTTATGTCCTGGCAATGCAAAAAATAAAGTGCTTGCCGGAAATAATAACCTTCTACTATCTGTAAGCAAGTATTCAATTTCCATTTCACTAACATGTTGTATAATATTAGCTTCTAAAATTGTTGCAATATGTGAAATAGTATACTTCAATGAAATGAAATTATTTATTGTGTTTTTTTACTTGCTTTTTTATCTTCTACAATAGAATACCCAATAGATGCGCCAATACATAATAGGATTATTAATAAAGATAAAACTGTCTGTGATTCATTATTCAAATATAAACTTAGCCATTTTTCTACTAACATTTTTATACCTATTAACATCAAGATTACTGCAATTCCTTGTTGCAAATATTTAAATTGATCATTGGCGCTTCTTAGTAAAAAAAACAAACTCCTTAATCCTAGTACTGCAAAAATATTAGAAGTGTAGATTATCATTTTATCTCTCGAAATGCCCATTACTGCAGGAATTGAATCTAACGCAAAAATCAAATCCACAAATCCTAATAATAGCACTACCACAAAAATGGATGTATATACTGGTCTCCCATTTTCCCTAATCAACATTTTCCCATTTCCATCTGACAAAGTAATGGGGAAGAACTTTTTTATGAAAAAATATATTTTGGAAGTTTTTGGATTAAACTCTTCCTCCTCGTTTGTGCTAAACATTTTATATCCGCTGTACAATAAAAAAACACCAAATAAATATAAAATCCATTGAAAGGTTTCTACCAATTCTACTCCTATGCTAATAAAAATTACCCTTAAGACAATAGCAGTCAAAATCCCAATTAACAAGACTCTTCCATAATATTGTTGTTTTACATTGAACGATTTGAAAATAATAATAAATACAAAAATATTATCTACACTTAATGACCATTCCATGATGTAAGCACCAATATATTCAAGTGCGGCTTTCTTTCCCTGCTCATGCCATAAAAATGCAAAAAACAATAATGCTATACTTACCCAAAAACAAGTTTGAATCAATGCTTTTTGTAAACTAATAATGGTATTTTTTTTACTCATCAATCCAAGATCCAAAAAGAGCGAGACCAAAACAACTCCCGCAAAAACAATATATATTAGTTGATGTGAAGACATAATAATCTAAATGGTGTATTTTCTTTTTCTATACCATTGAAAAATATAAGCGAATACAATTACTATCAAAATCGGTAGCGCTATATTTATGAATTGCCAAGTTAATTTCTCTTCTTCTACTTTTTTTGCATCTAATAATCTTACCACATAATCTTTTGATTTAGCTTCCCCTAATCCATTTTCATTAATCATATAATCCAAAGCATTCATCAAGAAATCTTTATTAGCGAATGGAAATTCTCTTTGAGAGCCATAAGTAAAGGGATTCATTCCCATTGGCAAGGGCTGATTGCCTTTTACAACAGCATTTAATACAATATCACCATCCGATACTACTAATATTTTATTACTATTTAAACATGATGGTATAAACGCTTGTTCATATTGTTGCAGTGAATCTCTTAGCGTTACGGTTAGTCTATTTTTAAAAAAAGAATTAAATTTCCCTTCCATTAATACAGCCATTGGTATAGCCGATGATCTATATTTTTCATCCTCTGGTAATGTAGAATTTTCATTGCCGCTTATGATTGCAGGAGAGCCTATAACCCTTGCATTTACCGAGCTCTGCAACAATATTGTTTTTTTGATTCCTTCCGATTCAATTGTATCAATTGAGTTAATGAATTTTCCAGAAACATACCCTAAATTTTTGTTGATAGGATGGTTATTTGAAGACTCAATTACAGGAAAATAATTCCATGGGAGAAATTCAAATTGTCCATTTCCATTCACATCAAAAGGAAGATAATCGCATTGTAAATCCATCACCAAATTTGGATTGATGCGCACACCGTATTTAAACAACAAATCATCCAGCTTCAAATCTCTATCATAAGCCACCACTTGATTTTTGATTTTTAAACTATCTAATTCGGCATTTAATCGATCAATAAAAAACAATACTTTTCCACCTTGCATGATATATTGATCAATTTTTAGTTTCTCATAATCAGAAAAACTAAAAGTTGGTTTTACAATTAGAAGCGCTTTGAAATCAGGGTTAATGACTGGCTGTTTGTTAATATTTATCAAGGAAACATCATAAGATGGTTTTAAAACTTTCTCCGCTAAATCATATGCCGTAATATCTACAGGCTCGCCATTGCCAATTGAATAGCCCAATTGTGGTTTTTGTTTTTGTAATGCAGCAGCAATTGCATTTGAAAATTGAAACTCCAACATAGCTTCAGCACTGTTGAGTTCTTGATTACTGATTAACGGCGTTTTTCCTTTATATAATTCAATCGGAATAATTTTATTTTCATATCTCAACAATGCATAAGGATAAATATATTGCTGTTGCTGACCATCCTTCACTTGTAATGTTAGATTGATTGGAAAACATTCTAGAGCACTCATGGTATCAGAATAGATGCTATTGGTTCCATCTATTTTTTCATCGGGAGATACAAAATTAATTTGCAAATTATTGCCGGCAATCTCTTTGTATTCATTTAAAATATCGTCACAACTAGAAGCTAACTTTTTAAATCCGCTTGGATAATTTCCTTTAAGCAACACATCAATCACTAAAGGCTGCTTGATTTGTTTTAATATTTTTTTAGTAGGAGTACTTAATGTAAAACGCCTTTCACTGGTAAAATCAATTCTTGAATGCCATTGGGTTGCAAGTATATTTATAATAATCAATAAGCCGATTATCCAATACACACTTAACTTGCCTCTTATTTTTTTTGAAAACCCCATCGATTATTTTATGCTGATTTTTTTTTGTGTAATAAATAATGAAATAAAAATAATGCTGAAAAAATATACCACGTCCCTAGTATCTAATACTCCTCTGCTAATGCTGCGGTAGTGAAAATCAATGCCCAGCATTTCTATATAATAATCTGCTTTGCCTTTTAAAAAAGCCAATTTACTAATAGCGCCAAATCCAAAATAAACTATAACACATACGAAACCACTCATTAGAAAAGCAACAACTGCATTGGATGTTTGTCCACTACAACACAACGCTATTGCTGCAAAACAAGCAGACAATAAAAACAAACCCAAATAACTTCCTATCAAACCTCCAAAATCAATATCACCACCTGCGCTTAATGATTGAATAGTGAAGACATATAGTATAGAAGGTGCAATTGCTAAAATTAAAATAAGAAGTACAGCAATGTATTTTCCTGTTACAATTTGTAAAGGCGAAAGAGGTCTTGTTTGTAAAGTTTCAAATGTTCCAGATTTATATTCTTCAGACATGCTTCTCATTGTTATGGCAGGCACTAAAAAAAGCAACACCCAAGGCGCGAGTTCAAAATATTTCTCTAAAGATGCATAGCCATATTCAAATATGCTGCTGTCTTG
>CANGGD010000020.1 GCA_947453295.1 Chitinophagaceae bacterium
GCTCAATGCACTATCTGTTGCATTGGCTTTAATACCAGAGCTAAAAATAAAATCTACCCCATATTTATCACCACTGAAGCTAGATCTTGCTCCGTATGTCCATCCTTTATCTTCTCTTAAATTTAAATTTAATCTGCTGTTGAAATTTCCGCCTAATACATAGTTCATTAAATCAGATTGATAATATTCGCCTATTAGATCGTATTTCATGTCAACCGCTTTCCCAATTCTAAATTCTGTTTGCGCAGCCTTAGGCACATCAACTAAGTAAATAATAGTTTTTTCATCTTTATAATTTATAGTTGGTTTTGCATAAGGCAAATTATTATTAGGGAGCTGATTTAAAAAAGAAAGCTTAGGCATAATATCTGTTTCAGTAACATCTCCTACAATTACAATTTTTGTTTTATTAGAAGTTAAATAAGTTGTATAATAATTTTCAACATCAGCCAATGTGAGATTTTTTATTGTGTATTCTGTTCCATTATCATTCATGCCTAAAATATTATCAGCGCCATGAATAATTTTACTGAACACATTATTTGCAATGGTAGAAGGTTGAGATTTTGATTGCTTAAAACTTTCCAATGCTTGTTTTTGTATTCGTTTAAATGCAATTTCTGTGAATTTTGGATTTAAGATTCTCTCTTTAAACAAATCTAATGTTGCATCAACATTTTTCTTCAAACATTGAATATTAAATCGAATACCATCAAAAGTATTACCTACAGAAATATTACTTCCTAATTTTTGAAGGGCAACACTCATTTGTTCTGCAGTATAGTTTTTAGTGTCTTCGTTTAGCATGTTTCCTACAAAATTTGCTAAACCAATTTTAGCCGTGTCAACGGCTTGAGCCAGATGTCCGCCAGGAATTGTTACAGTTATATTTACAAGCGGCAATTCATTGTATACCGCTCCAATAAATTTTATTCCATTAGGTAAATCTTTTTTCCAATAAGCAGGAACAATAATAGTAGGGTTTGCAGTTGCGCCTGGCATAATGCTCCTGTCAAAATTATCTTTTCCTTTTACATATTTCAATCCCTTGTAACCATAATTCGGTTGTGTATAATTTGTTGTATCAACTTTATAATTGTCAACAAATGCCGGTACATTTTTATCTGATTTTGTCAATACACTAACGGTTACGCAGCCTTTATTTTTTATATACTTATTGTAAGCATTCATTACACTTTCCTTCGTTACAGATTGATACATTGATAGCATGTTTCCAATCTGATTTGGATTTCCAGTAAAGGTTTGAAATGCAGCTAGCTGAGAAACTTTTCCTGAAATGCTTTGTAATCCATTTATATATTGAGATTCGATACTACCCTTAAACTTATCTATATCCTCATCAGTAACACCACGCTTTTCGAAAGCTATTAAAGCTTCTTTATACAATGAATCCATTGTAGCTAATGACTTACCAGGCATAGGAACTAATTGAATGGTAAAATCACCCGCTAACTCATTTAATCTGCTATTTGCACTTGCCTGTAATGCTAATTGTGTTTTAACTAATGATTGATATAGAATAGATGTTTTTCCCTGTCCTAAAACTTGTGATAAACAAGATAATGCCGCCATGTCTTTATCATAATTTTGTACGGTAGCATATGTTTTCATTAACATCGGAACTTTTGCATAGTTGTCTACATATGATACATATCTGTCTGCGTTTAAGCTTACTTGTGGCAAAATTGTTTTCGTTACTTCTGGACATTTTGGAATGCTACCAAAAAATTTTTCTACTAATGCAAGTGTTTGTTTTGTTTGTAAATCTCCTCCAATAGTAAGTGTTGCATTATTCGGTCCGTACCATCTTAAAAAGAAATTTTTTAAATCATTTACATCTACTCTGTTTAAATCTTCTACATATCCTATTGTTAACCAGCTGTATGGATGTCCATAAGGGTAGAGGTTTTTATTGGTTACTTCACTCACTAAACCATAAGGTCTGTTATCATAATTTTGGCCTCTTTCATTTTTAACTGTACTTCTTTGAATTTCAAATTTTTGTTGTGTAACAGCATCTAGAAAAAACCCCATTCTATCTGATTCTAACCAAAGCATTTTTTCTAATTGATTGCTGGGAACCGTTTCAAAATAATTGGTTCTATCTAAGTTGGTGCTTCCGTTCAATGTACCTCCTGCAGCAGTAATGATTTTAAAATGTTGTTCATCAGCCACGTGATCACTTCCTTGAAATAACATGTGTTCAAAAAAATGCGCGAATCCACTTTTGCCGATTTGTTCTCTGGCACTGCCTACATGATAGGTTACATCAACATGAACAATAGGGTCACTGTGATCTTCCACTAAAATAAGGGTAAGGCCATTGGACAAAATGTATTTTTCATAAGGAATGATAATCTCATTTTCTTTTCTCTCGATTTTTTCAATCAGTTTTGTCTGTGAAAAACTTGCATTTAAAAACACTACCATTGTCAGAATCGGCAAAAAATATTTTTTCATCCCTTTATTTTTTAATTTAAAAATTTATTTTGTTGTGTGAAAAGTATGCTCAAAAAACATATCGAAAGTAAATAAAAAAACCGAGCAAGTGCCCGGTTTTTCAAACATAAAAAATTTCAAATTATCTTCTATTCAATTTTGATAACAATCTTAATATTTCAAGATATAACCAAACAAATGTAACCATTAAACCAAATGCGCCATACCATTCCATGTATTTTGGAGCTCCCATTTCTGCACCTTGTTCTATCATATCAAAATCTAAAATTAAATTCATGGCGGCAACTGCCACAATGATTAATGAAAAACCTATTCCAAACATACCGCCTCCATTTATGAATGGCATAGACTGATCAACATCAACATGAAATAATCTTAAGACAAAAGTGGCTAAATAAAATATTGCTATTCCGGCCATTGCTGAAAAAAGTATAGATCTAAATTTTTCAGTTGCCCTAATTATTCTAAATGAGTATAAAAAATACATGCCTATTCCTACAGAAAATGTAAGTCCTACTGCTTGTAATACAATTCCATTATAAATAGTATTATACATAGCGGAAATGGCTCCAATAAACAATCCTTCAAGTAGTGCATACAAAGGAGCAAGATATGGAGACCAATCTCTTTTAAATGATATTATTAATGCAATTACGAACCCACCAATAGCGCCTCCCCAAATTATAGGCATTAAATTGCTGCTGGTGCCTTCTGATTCAGCGAATTCTTTCCAAGAATAAAATGCAGAACCCATTAACATCAATAACATAAACCCAAACTTGTTGAGGGTTCCTTTGATGCTCATACTGTTTTCGTTAGAAATACTAATGACTGTATCCCTGAATTTGTTTTCTGAAAGGGTGGGATTACCCGATTTGAATATTGACATAATTAAAAATTTTAACTAAAGTTATTCATTTTTTTATTTACTTAATTAATCAAACTATATTTTTAACTTTTTGCGCTTTACCTTTGCCATATGGATCAATTAATATCTAAGATTGAACAATATAAAAATGAGATTCAATCTTCTACAATCAATTCTAAAGCATCACTTGAAGAATTTAGAATAAAATATCTTGGTACGAAAGGACTCCTTAAATCAATAATGGGTGAAATGAAATCTGTTCCTGTGGATCAGAAAAAAGAAGCAGGTCAATTATTGAATGAATTTAAAGTGTTTGTAGAATCCTTTTATGAAAGCGCTACTCATTTAGTAGAAGGCGAACAATTGAATGAAGAAAGTCAATTAGATGTTAGCTTGCCTGGTCATTCAATACCGATTGGTTCTAGACATCCAATTAGTATTGTTCACAATAAAATTGTTTCTATTTTTCAACGATTAGGATTTTCCATTGCTGAGGGTCCGGAAATAGAAGACGACTGGCATAATTTTACTGCATTAAATCTCCCAGAAAATCACCCTGCTCGCGATATGCAGGATACATTTTATATTTCGCAAAATCCGGATTGGTTGTTGCGTACACACACCAGTAGTGTACAGATTAGAGAAATGGAAAAAGGTAATTTACCATTAAGAATAATTTGTCCGGGAAGAGTATTCAGAAATGAAACCATCAGCGCAAGGGCTCATTGTTTTTTTAATCAGATTGAAGGATTATACATAGCAGAAAATGTTTCATTTGCCGACTTAAAACAAACATTATATTTCTTCGTAAAAGAAATGTTTGGGGTTGATGTTAAAGTTCGTTTTAGACCATCCTATTTTCCATTTACGGAACCGAGTGCCGAAATGGATATTAGCTGTTTGATTTGTGGTGGAGAGGGTTGCAGTGTATGTAAAAGAACAGGTTGGGTAGAGATTTTGGGATGCGGAATGGTTCATCCAAAAGTGTTAGAAAATTGCGGTATTGATTCAAAAAAATATACAGGATTTGCATTTGGAATGGGAATTGAAAGAATAACGATGCTAACCTATCAAGTAAAAGATTTGCGATTATTTAGTGAAAATGACCAACGGTTTTTAAAACAATTTACACAAGCATGATCAATAAAATCTGCGTAGCAGGAGCTGGAACAATGGGTATTGGAATTGCTATGTGTGCTGCGCAAAACGGAGTAGAAGTTGTTTTATTTGACAATAATATTAAGGTGCTTGAAGTAGCTCAACAAACGATTGAAAAAAATCTTAATGCCTTAATAGAAAAAAACAAAATAGCTGCAATTGAAAAAACAGAAATTCTAAGCAGAATTGTTTTTACTACAGAAATTAATACATGTAAGGCTCCATTAATAATAGAAGCGATCATTGAAAAAGCAGAAATTAAAATTCAGCTTTTTAATGAATTGTCGAAATATAACGAAACATCCAGCATTTTTGCCAGCAACACTTCTTCCTTATCTATTAATTTATTACAACAAAACATTTCTAACCCTGAAAGAGTTGCCGGATTGCATTTTTTCAATCCAGCGCAAATAATGAAGTTAGTAGAAGTAGTAAAAGCAGAAAAAACAAACGATGAAGTTATAGCCAAGCTGACTAGTTTTTGTCTACAATTAAAGAAGTCTCCGGTTGTGTGTATTGATGCACCAGGTTTTATTGTGAATAGAGTAGCTCGTCATTATTATTTAGAAGCGATGAGACTTGTTGAAAATAATCAAGCTACTATTGAGCAGGTAGATGAAATTATGGAGGCTTCTGGTTTTAAAATGGGTCCATTTAAATTGATGGACTTAATTGGCAACGATATTAATTTAGCTGTTTCTCAATCTCTATATGATGCTTTCAATCAAGAATCAAGATTTGAGCCATCGGCTTTGCAAAAAGAAAAAGTTAAATCAGGAAATTTAGGAAGAAAAACCGGCGAAGGATTTTATAAGTATCAATAGTTTTATTGAACTTCAAAACTTAAAAGAAAAATTCTATTTATTAGATTTCCATTCAGATGAAAGAATCAAAAAACATTCTTGTTACGGGGGCTTCGGGATTAGTAGGCAGTGAGTTAATTATACAATTACTCCAAGCTGGATATCAAGTAAATGCTATCATTCATCATAAATCTTTAGAAATTCCCCCTCATCCCAATCTAAAAATAATAACCTGCGATTTACTGGATGTTATTCAATTAGAAGAGACTATGGAAGGAATAACTCATGTATATCATTGTGCAGGATTGGTAAAATTCACTTCAAAAAATATTGATCATCTTTTTAAAATTAATGTTGAAGCCACAGCTAATGTAGTTAATGCTTGTTTAAATGCAGGCGTTACAAAACTTGTACATGTAAGTTCTGTTGCGGCATTGGGTCGTATGCGAGAAAATGAAATGATAAATGAAACGCATCAATGGACAAAACAAACAGGAGGAAGCAAATACGGAGAGAGTAAATATTTAGGCGAGCTTGAAGTTTGGAGAGGAATTGCCGAAGGGTTGGATGCAGTGATTGTAAATCCAAGTATAATTTTAGGAGCGGGAAATTGGGATGAGGGCTCTACTGCTATTTTTAAAAAAGTGTACGATGGATTGAAATGGTACACAGAAGGGGTAACAGGATTTGTTGATGTAAGAGACGTTTGCAAGGCAATGATAATATTGATGGAGTCTGATATAACTGCACAAAGATTTATTTTGAATGCTGAAAATAAAGGGTTTAAGAATATAATGTTTTGGATAGCAGAAGCATTTAAAAAAAGAAAGCCTTACAAAAAAGTCAATCCATTCTTAGTAAAAATTGTGTGGAGAGCTGAATTCATTAGAAGTATTTTATTACAAAAGGAACCATTGATAACAAAAGAAACATCAGCTGCAGCAATGGCTACAGTTAATTTTGATTCATCAAAACTAATGAAAGCGTTTCCGTCTTTTCAATATTATAGTTTAAAGGATAGTATACATTATACTTGTACACAATTGAAAGAAAAGTATTTTATAAACTAATTACAGAATATACCTTTAAGCATCTTCCTCTTTACAAAAAAGAAAGAATGCAACAAAGATTAGAAAACGGTATAAAAAAATTTAAAAAATAGATTAGCACATGAAGAGAATTATTTTAATTGCCACATTTTTTTTTGCATGCCAATTGTTATTTAGTCAAGCCAATTATTTTATTGTAAAAGGAAAAGTTTTAGATGCTTCAACACATGCTCCAATGCAAGGGGCTTCTGTATTTGCAGAAAACACTACTCTTGGAACGGCAACTGATCAGGAGGGAAATTTTACTTTGTACTTACCTAATGGAGGTTATGATTTAATTGTGAGTTTTACGAGTTTTACAACCCAAAGCGCGAGAGTTACTAATGCTGACAATAAAGAAATGCTTTTTGAATTAGCCCCAAAAGAAAAAACCCTTCAGGATTTTTCAATAACCACAAGTAATGAAGTAAAAAATGGTTGGGAGAAATATGGTAAATTTTTCTTGGAAGAATTTATTGGAAAAACTTCAAATGCTGATTCATGCGTAATTCAAAATCCAGAATCGTTAACTTTTTATTACTCCAAAAGAAAAAACAGGCTGAAAGTTTTAGCAAAAGATCCGGTACTAATTATTAATAAATACTTGGGATATCAAATAAGATATGAATTGGATTCTTTTGTTCATGAATACAATAATGAAATGAGTGTTTATACAGGATATCCATTATTTGAAGCTATGAAAGACTCCTCCGAGCAACAACAACTCATCTGGAAAAACGCAAGAAAAAAAGCGTATGAAGGATCAGAATTACAGTTCATGAGAAGCCTGTATAATATGCAATTGGAAGAATCAGGATATGAAGTTCAATTTTTAGTAGCAGACAAAAACAAAGACACAGCTATTCAGTTAAAAAATTATTACGATGCTTTAAATTATGATGGACAAGACAGTACAGACTATGTAAAAATTTATCCTAATCAATTAAAAGTGGGCATCCTGTACAAAAACGAAAAACCTACTGAAAAATATATAACTGAAAATCCAGCAGAACCCTATTTATTTCAATTTTCGATTTTGAATTTTCAACTGAATCAACCTATTTATATTCTTGAAAACGGATATTTTTATGACCAAAATGATATTAGTATAAGTGGTTATTGGTCTTGGGAAAAAATTGCCAATGCACTTCCTTATGATTATCAAGAAGAATAATTTTATTCTTTAATGCGCATTACTTTTTCCCATAATTCTGGAATTCTTTTTACCCATACTAATTCTTTTTGTTTGATTCTTGCTTCTTGAACGGGTGTTCCAAAATATGTTTTATTGCCTTCAATAGTATTGCTTACTCCACTTTGTGCAAGTACAACTGCATTGGCTCCAATCGTTAATGTTTTACTCACCCCAACTTGACCCCAAAGTGTAACACCATCTTCTAAAGTAGTTACTCCAGCAATAGCAACTTGCGCTGCAATCAAGCAGTTTTTACCAATAACAGTGTCATGTCCAATATGTACCATGTTATCTAATTTAGTTCCTTGTCCTATTATTGTGTCGTGGCTCACACCTCTGTCAATTGTGCAACTTGCTCCAATTTCAACATGGTTTTCAATAATAACCTTGCCACAATCTGGCATTTTCTGATACCATATGCCTCTGTCTTTTTTGCCATTATAATAAAAAGAATTACTTCCAATAACAGTACCCGATTGAATGATTACATTATCTCCAATTTCACAATAGTCCATTATTGTAACATTTGGATAGATAATAGTATTTTTTCCAATTGTAACATTTTTGCCAACAAAAACATTTGGATATAGAAAGCTATTTTCTCCAACTACAACTGAATCATCAATTAATTTTAGACTAGGCACAAATGGACGAAAATGATTTACAATTTTACAATAAGCCTCAAATGGTTTTTCTACAATTAAAAGAGCTTTGCCCAAAGGCACTTCCATTTCTTTATTTATGATGATAAAACTGGCTTCACTATTGATGCATTTCTCGTAGTATTTCGGATGATCAACAAAAACAAGATCACCTTTAGAGACTTTATGTATTTCATTGATGCCAGTAGCAAAATTGGAAGTATTACCAACCAATTTTGCATCAATAAGTTCAGAAATCCATTGTAATGAAACGGGACTAGGGAATTGCATTATTTTTTATTTAAAGGAGTTAAACAATAGACTATAGTTGGTGAAACTTTAGCTGATACTATGATTTCAAATTGACACTTATTATTTAAAATATTTAAATTGGTCTTAGAGTGATAATATGTTGAAGTAATTTTTTGTGGCATCATTCAATTAAGCAGGAAATAGTTACATTTTGTATATGTGATAAACAAAAGTAAAAGTAGTTGCAAATGTATATTGTTCAATTATATTTGCAAACAAAAACAAATTTATTATGACAACAACATGGAACATTGATGCTTCACATTCTGAAGTAGGATTTAAAATTCGTCACTTGATGATTAGTAATGTAAAAGGACATTTTACTAATTACAGTGCAACTGTTACAACAGAAGATGACCAATTTGAAACAGCAGCCATACAATTTGAAGCGGAAGTAAAAACGCTCACAACCGGAAGCGAACAAAGAGACGCTCATTTGTTAGCAGAAGATTTTTTTGATGCAGGTGCACATCCAACAATCAAATTTGTGAGCAGTTCATTTACAAAAAATTCAGATGGGTCATATACAGCAAATGGCGACTTAACAATAAAAGGAATAACTAAGCCTTTGCAGTTAAAGGCAGTAAACACAGGCATTGCCAAAGATCCATGGGGTCAAACAAAAACTGCTTTTGAAATAGAAGGAAAAATAAACAGAACAGAATTTGGTTTGGTGTGGAACGCGCCTTTAGAAACAGGAGGTGTTTTATTGAGCGAAGAAGTAATGATTCATGCAGATGTACAATTTGTAAAAGCATAATCTATAATTCCAGAATGTGTGGCATAAAATAAAAACAAAATCATTTTATGTAACTTCTCTACACACTAGTGTTATCAGTTCTTTCAAGTTGTTCAAAAAAAATAAAATGCTCACTTCGAAAAAATAAAAAAAAATATTAAGACTAATTTTATCGCCTCTAAAATTTCGCTTATCCACAGCACAAAAAAAAATGTTGATAAAATAGTTTGAAATATTTTTTTTGAATGGAGAAATTATTTCTAATATTGTGGAAGGGAATTTATTCCCTGTACTTACTAACCCATCTATATATTAAAAAAGCCTGACAAAAAATGTTGGGCTTTTTTAGTAAAATGCAAAAAGATTTCTAAATTATATAATCTAAAACAAGAAACATGTTACAATCAATGACAGGATTTGGAAGAGCGGAACAAGCAGTAGGAGATAAAGTTTTTTTAGTTGAGATTAAAGCATTAAATGGCAAGCAGTTTGATTTGCAATTAAAAATGCCCTCTTTATTGAAGCCATTTGAATTTGATATTCGTAATCTATTACAAGAATCGTTATTAAGGGGCTCCATTGATTGCTATATAACTATTAAACAAAATGGATCTGCAAAGCCTGTTGTAATAAACACAGATTTAATAAAAGGATACTACAACCAAATAAATCAGTTGGCATCAGAATTAGGTATAGATACTAACGCGGTATTAAGTTCATTGTTAAGATTACCAGAAGTGGTGAGTCCTAGCACAGAATTTTTATCAGAAGCAGAATTTGAATCTTTTAAAATTGTAATAAAGTCGGCTATAAAAGAATTAGTAGATCATAGAAAAAATGAAGGCCAAAGTTTAGAAAAGGATTTGATCAACAGAATACAAAATATCAGATTGCAGGAAGAGTCAATTTTAAAATTTGAGCCCAACAGAAAAATCAAAATAAAAGAGGAAATAAAAAAATTATTAGATGAACATGTTGGAAAAGAAAATATAGATAATAATAGAATGGAGCAAGAATTAATTTACTACATGGAAAAAATCGATATTCACGAAGAGCAAATCAGATTAAGACAGCATTGTGAATATTTTTCAGAAATTTTGAATACCGAGGAAATAAGTAAAGGCAAGAAATTATCTTTTATAATTCAAGAAATGGGTAGAGAAATTAACACAACAGGAAGTAAAGCTTATGATATAGACATACAAAAATGTGTCGTAATCATGAAAGATGAATTGGAAAAAGCCAAAGAACAAATTTTAAACGCATTGTAATCGAAAAATAATATTTTTAAATAAATGAAGAGACGACTTTATATTTTTAGTTTGATGACTTGGGTGCTCATCTTAATAATGAGCTGCAATCAAATAGATGTTTATGAAAGTCATAATTCAATTCCTAATCATAAATGGAATGCGGGATACTCTTGTAAAGGAACTTTTAAAATAACGGACACTTTAGCTACATATAATTTATATGTTGTTCTAAGACATACAGATAAATATCAATATAATAACATTTGGCTTAACATTGGAACACAATCGCCAGGTAAAAATATGGTATATCAAAAAATGCAACTGGTTTTGGGTTCAGATGCTAAGGGTTGGCAAGGAGTAGGAATGGATGATATATGGGAATGTAGAAAAAAGATAAATGAACAGCCTTGTCGATTTAAATCTGCAGGAGAATATCGGTATGAATTATCTCAAATAATGAGAGACGATCCGCTTAATGAAATAATTAATGTTGGGTTTCGAGTGGAGAAAGCAGAAAAATAAATAAAATTTCATTTTTAGAAAAGAACTAACTCAAAAAAACATTTTGACACAAAAAATAAATTTTTGCCTTTCAAAATATGTTTTTTATATATCAAATCATATCTTTACCATCTAATTTAAGAAAACAAACTATTGAAAGTGAATCGAATAATTGGAACACTCACATTGTGGCTTATAGTATGTAATATCTCATTTGCACAAAAAAATGGTTATTTTGTTAAAGGTGATTATGGTATTACAGTGGGCACAGCTCAATATTTTGGAGATTTAAATGCTGCAGGGGCCATAAATAATACAAGACAATCTTTAGGCATTTTTTTCCGTAAACAATTCAATGATTACATTGGCTTAAGGGTATCTGGAACCTACGCTCAGCTTGCATACAATAGTAATAGCACATCTAATCCTATATATCAGAAAGTACAAAACTTATCTTTTTATGACGATGTGTATGAGTTTGCTGTACAAGGAGATTTTAATTTCTTTAGGTATAACTCTCTTGAGCCATACCAACGTTTTACACCCTACATTACTCTAGGTTTGGGTGTAATAAATTACTCTCCTTACGTTATTCTAACTCCTCAAGTTCAAAAAGAGTGGAACCTTCCATCTAATAAACAAGCTTTGAGAGAACTTGAAACAGAGGAGGAAAAATCTTATACAAACATGGCTATATCCTGTCCTTTGGGTGTTGGGTTTAAGTTTAGCATAAATAAAAAAATAGGTTTTTTTGCAGAAGCAGTTTATAGGTTTACTAATACTGACTATTTAGATGACGTAAGTAAAACATATATTGGTTATGATGAGGCTATAAAATTAAAAACACAACCAATACCATCAATAGCATATTTGCTTCAAGATCCTAGTATTTATAGTTCATTTGTTCCTTCAGAAACTATCACACCTATAGGATACATAAAAGGAGCTAAAAGAGGCGATCCAAGTACTAAAGACGCATTTGTCATTGCTCAATTTGGTATTACATGGAACATTGGTACACACCGTTGCCCCCCAATTTACTAGTAGAATTATTTATAATTAATTTACCATTACCTAAAAGTAATGGCTTTTTATTTTAAATATAATTTTCAAGTTAGTAATGAATTGAATCTGTTCCCCTTTTTTTGTTACTTTTGCCCAAATAATAAACGGGAAAATAATATTTCAATATGGTTGGATATGATTCTATAGACAAAGCAAAATTGCCAAAGCATATTGCAATCATAATGGATGGAAATGGCAGATGGGCTGAAGAAAAACAACAAGACAGATTATTTGGTCATTTACATGGAGTGGAAAGTGTTAGAGATGTTGTAGAAGGAGCTGCAGAATTAGGCATTCAATATCTGACACTATACGCTTTTAGCACTGAAAACTGGGATAGGCCTCAAACTGAAGTAGATGGATTGATGGAGTTATTAGTAAATACAATTAAAAAAGAAGTACCAACACTCAATAAAAATAATATTAGGTTAATGGTTATTGGTGACATAGAAAAGTTACCTGATAATGCAAAAAATGAGCTGGGAGAGGCAATTAACGAAACATCTAAAAACACTGGATTAAATTTAGTAATGGCTTTGAGCTATAGTAGCAGATGGGAAATCATAAATGCAATCAAAAATATTTCAAGGGATATACAAAACGGAAGTTTACTTGCGGAAGACATTACTCAACAACTATTTAGTGAGTATTTAACTACTAAAGACATTCCAGACCCAGAATTAATGATAAGAACAAGCGGCGAATACAGAATCAGTAATTTCTTATTATATCAACTTGCATATTCAGAATTATATTTTACAAACACATTATGGCCAGATTTTAGAAAACAACATCTTTATGAAGCCATTTGCGATTTTCAAAAAAGAGAAAGACGATTTGGAAAAACAAGTCAACAAATAAATAACGAATTGAATCAATAGTGTTCATTTAACAAATAGTTTTCATTATTGGGGTTAATTTGCCCCATTTAAAAAAAATAATTGATGTATAGTAAGATAAAGCATGGTGGTATAGTATTTTTATTTTCTTTTTTAAGCATACATCTATTTGCACAACAGGATAGTATTCCTAGTCAAACGATAAATCCTGCTTTACAACAAATCTTCAATTCAAAATATCCGAAGACATACACTATTGCAGAAATAAATATTACAGGTACTCAAGCCTTTGACGCAGCTTTAATCAGTTCAATAACGGGATTAGCAATTGGAGATAAGGTTCAACTTCCAGGAACGGATGTATTTGGGAAAGCAATTGCAAAATTGTGGAAGCAAAATTTAGTGTCTGATGCTAACATTACAATCACCAATTTAATAGGATCCGATATCTATGTTCAAGTGGAAATTAAAGAACGTCCGAGGCTGATTAATTTTTCTTTAGAGGGAATTAAGAAAGGAGAAAGAGATGATTTGGAACCAAAACTAGGTTTGGTAAAAGATAGAGTACTTACAGAAAATATGAAATTGAGTGCAATTGAAGCCATTCGAAAATTTTATTTTGATAAGGGGTTTAGAAATGTAATCATAGAATCCAACGAGGATAAGATATCTGGCATTAATAATGGGTTGTATTTAACGTTTAAAATAAATAAAGGGAAAAAAGTTAGAATCAACAATATCAATTTTGTAGGAAACTATTTAATAGGAGATGCACGATTAAAAAAACAGATGAAAAACACAAAAGAAACATCTCGATTTACTCTATATCCAATAAAGACTGAAAATCCATATGGAGATACTTCAAAAGAAAAAACATTTAAACAATATCTAACAGAAAAAGGATTTTTTTATTACACCTCAACAAAAGATTTCTTGGAACCTTATGCAAGGATAAAGTTTTTCAACGGGTCTAAGTTCAATGAAAATAAATACGAAGAAGACAAACAAAAAGTTATTGAATATTATAATTCAGAAGGGTTAAGAGATGCTGTAATTGTAGCTGATACACAAATTTTAAACAACAAGGGAAATCTTAATATTGATATCAAAGTAAAAGAAGGCCGTAAGTATTATTTTGGAAACATTACATGGAGAGGAAATACAAAATATGCAGATTCTATTTTAAATCTTTATCTCAATATTAATAAAGGAGATGTTTACAATTTAGAATTATTAAATAAAAGATTAGGTAAACAAATGTCGATGGAAGGTGGTGATATCAGTAGTTTGTATCAAGATGATGGCTATTTGTTTTTTAGATTAGATCCAATAGAGACGGCAGTTTACAACGACACTATTGATTATGAAATTAGAATGACCGAAGGGCCACAAGCTACTTATGGTAAAATATCGGTTTCTGGAAATGATAAAACAAAAGATTATGTGGTGTTGAGAGAAATGCGCACCCTTCCAGGAGAGAAATTTAGCAGAGCAGATATAATTAGAACACAAAGAGAATTATCTCAGTTAGGCTTTTTTAATCCAGAAAAAATCAACCCTAATATTGTTCCCAATTCAGATAATGGAACAGTAGATATTAATTGGGAGGTAGAAGAAAAATCGTCTGATCAATTAGAGCTTTCAGCAGGTTTTGGCGGTGGTATTGGATTAACGGGGACTTTAGGCGTATCATTTAATAATTTCTCGATTAAAAATATTACCAGCAAAAGCACATGGGATCCGCTTCCATCTGGAGATGGACAAAAACTTAGTTTGAGAGCTCAATCAAATGGAAGGGCCTATCGTTCCTACAACTTTTCATTTACGGAGCCATGGTTTGGAGGTAAGAAAAGAAATTCATTTTCAGTGAATTATTTCAATACGAAATATGCAAATTCAATTGATCAATTTGGAAGTTATTGCCTTACTTGTGGAGATACTTCATATGTAAAAACTGTTGGGTTTGGAATTTCTTTAGGAAAACAATTAAAATGGCCTGATGATTATTTCAATATAATTTACTCATTAAATTTTCAACAATATAAGTTGAGAAATTATAGTCAAATATTTAGTGGGTTTTCAAATGGCAACTCGAATAATATCAGTATGAGAGTATCTGTAGTTAGAAACTCTGCAGGTCCTAATCCTATTTTTCCAACAGGGGGATCTAATTTTTCATTGAGTGGACAATTTACCCTGCCGTATTCATTAATGGGTATTTCTTCAAGTACTGTAAACAAATATTCTTTACCAGAATTCCATAAGTGGAGGTTTACAGGTGAATGGTTTACCCCAATTGGCAGAGCAAAAGGTCCAGACAAAAACAAGCAGTTTATATTAAGAGCCGTAGCGAAATATGGTTTTATTGGCAGATATAATTCGAAATTAGAAATATCGCCATTTGAGAGATTTCAAGTTGGAGATGCTGGTTTAAGCAATACGCAGGCATTATTGGGATATGATATCATTGCTCATAGAGGTTATCCAGTTTATAGTTATTCAGATCCTAAATTAAATCCGGAAGGAATAACACCTTCACAATACTTCACCATATTTAATAAATATACTGTTGAAATGAGGTATCCATTTAGTACCAATGCAAATAGTACAATTTATGGATTAGCATTTTTTGAAGCTGCCAATGGATGGTATAACTTCAATGAGTACAATCCTTTTAAATTGAGGAGATCTGTAGGTGTGGGTATGAGATTTTTCTTACCCATGTTTGGATTATTAGGATTTGATTATGGTTTGGGAATTGATCGATATAATCAAAATTCAGGTATAAAAGGAGCTGCGAAATTTACTTTTATGCTAGGACAAGAAGCAGAATAATTATCAAAAAATATTAAAGAGGCTACTCATGAAAAAAATAATTTTATCAACGTTGGTTTTTCTTTTTATTTCATTTCTTGCAAATGCACAGCGATATGCGGTCATTGATACAAAATATATTTTAGGAAAAATACCAGATTATTTAGAAGCGCAAGTTAAGCTTACAGAGTTTAGTGAAAAATGGCAAAACGAAATAGACCAAAAGCAAAAAGATTTGAATAAGCTGCAAAAAGATTTTGAGGCGGAGCAGGTAATTTTACCAGAAAATCTTAGAAAAAAAAGAGAAGAAGAAATAGCAAGAAGACAAACTATACTTCAAGATTTGCAGCGAACAAGATTTGGGTTTGAAGGAGATTTATTTAAAAAGCGGGCAGAGCTGATAAAGCCAATACAGGATTTGGTTTACAACGCTATTCAAAAATTAGCCATTGAAAAACAATATGATTTCATTTTGGATAAAAGTGAAGGAATTACAGTTATATTTGCCGATCAAAAACTAGATAAGAGCGAAGACATTTTAAAAACATTAGGTATAAAATAGCAATATCATAAACAATAAATAACAAAAATAGAAAGGAATGAAAAAAATTGTATTATTAGCAACAATCACTTTAGCTGCCTTCACATTAAAAGCACAAACACCAAAAGCCAATAAAATTGGTTACATCAGTACAGATGAGTTAATAAGCGTAATGCCAGATGCAGAAAAAGCAGACTCAGAATTAAAAGAATATCAAAGTTCTTTAGCACAACAAGGGCAAGATATGATGAAAGAGTTAAATGATAAGGATAGTCTATTTGTGAGAGATTCTGCAAAATTATCTCCAAGCATGAAAGAGATTAAAAAGAACGAATTGATGAGTTTGTATCAACGTGTACAAGGCTGGAATCAACAAGCGCAAGAAATGTATCAACAAGAAGCACAGAAAAAAATTGCACCCATAAAAACAAAAGCAATGGATGCCATAAAAGCTGTAGCAAAAGAAAGTGGGTATGATTATATTTTGGATGTAAATGCAGTTTTGGTTGGACCTCCAGGAGAAGATGTAATCGCATTAGTAAAGAAAAAGTTAGGAATAAAAGATGCAACTGTAATTGAAACAGTTCCTGCTACAAAAAAACATTAATCTCAAATAGTTTAATTTGATTATAAGCCACCTTTTAATATGAGGTGGCTTTCCTATTTTTGAAGTATGGATAAGCAACCAATAGGTGTTTTTGATTCAGGTTATGGAGGATTAACGATTCTAAAAGAATTTGTAAAGGAATTGCCGTCCTATGATTTTTTATATCTGGGCGACAATGCAAGATCGCCTTATGGGGAAAAGGATTTCGATACTGTTTATGAATATACGCTTCAAGCTGTAAAATGGTTTTTTGATCAGGGTTGTCATTTGGTTATACTTGCATGTAATACTGCATCTGCAAAAGCATTAAGAACAATTCAGCAAAAAGACTTACCGTATATTGATACAACAAAACGAGTTTTGGGTGTAATAAGGCCAACTTCGGAGGTCATAGGCATTTACAGTGAAAATGGGCATGTGGGTGTAATGGGAACCATGGGAACCGTAATATCAAATTCTTATTTGATTGAAATTGCAAAGTTTTTTCCAGATTTAAAAGTAACTCAACAAGCTTGTCCTGAATGGGTTTCATTGGTAGAAAATCATTTGTTCAATACAAAAGAGGCAGATTATTGGGTAGAAAAATACATCAAAGAGTTGCTTCAAAAAGATGAGAATATAGATACTGTATTATTGGCGTGTACCCATTATCCTCTTTTATTGGAGAAAATTCAACAGTTTATGCCTAAACAAGTACGAATTATAAGTCAGGGTAAAATAATAGCAAAAAGTTTAAATGAATACCTTACAAATCATCCTGAAATTGATGATCAATGTTCAAAAAATCAAGAATTGTCTTTTTATACAACGGGTGACCTAACAGATTTTAACAACCATGCTAGCGTGTTTTTTGGGTCGCCTCTCGAAGCGAAGGGGCTTTTTTTATAAAAAATATTTAGTTGAACATTTCATTTTAGGATGAAAACTATTACCTTTGCCAACCTTTCACGTGAAGTCGGGATGGTGCCTGACGGACAGTAAATAGTAAACAATATTAGTAAAAGGAAAAATTAAAAGCAATGCCTGGTAAAAAAAGAACCTATCAACCCCATACTCGCAGAAGAAAATCTGTGCATGGATTTCGTGCTCGTATGCAAGATGCAAATGGTCGTAAAGTTTTAGCTAGTAGAAGAGCTAAAGGCCGTCATAAATTAACTGTGTCAGATGAGCACGGTTCAAAAAAATAAAAAAAATTAAACTTTTATAAATGCCTTTGTTTACAGCGAAGGCATTTTTAGTTAAAAAACGAATTTATTTTTTTGCTTTTACTAAAGCAAAAAATACATTTAATTAAATAAGTAGCATTACAAACAATGAGAGAAATGCAAAATTTGCAAATCTTCATTGACTAGTTAATAAAGTCAATTATGTACTTTTATTAAGAAAAAATCAACCTGCATGTGTGGAATCGCCGGCTCTATTAATTTTAAACTGAATCAACACACTGTTAAATCTAGTTTGCTTCATCGAGGACCTGATGAACAAGCAGGAGTATCATACGACAATGTAGATCTTTATCATTTGAGACTTTCTATTGTAGACTTCAATGGAGGTAAACAGCCAATGGAAATTGATAATAGATACATTATTATTTTTAATGGGGAAATATACAATCATTTACAATTAAGAAAAGATCACAACATTACTTGTAAATCTTCATCAGATACAGAAACACTGCTATTGCTATTTCAAAAATATGGAATAGAATGTCTTCAACATTTAGATGGAATGTTTGCATTTGCAATTTATGATAAACTAGAAAAAACTTTATTTTTGGCTAGAGATAGAGCTGGAAAAAAACCCCTTTATTTTTACAATGACGGCAGTAAGTTTTTTTTCTCAAGTGAATTAAATTGTATAAAAAACTCTTTGTCTTTAGAAATCAATATTGAAAATATTTCTCATTATTTTCATTTAGGATTTTTTTATAAAGATTTCACCCCTTATAAAAATGTAAACAAATTAGAAGCTGGTTCTTATGCAATAATAAATTGCAATACTCTACATGTTTCAATAAAAAAATGGTGGAATGTACATGATTTTTATCTGAAGCAAAGCAATGATTCATTCAACGAGGCGTTAGAAAAAACAAATAATTATTTAAGAGAGGGAGTAAAAAGACGAATTGTATCTTCTGATCTAGAAGTTGGATGCTTCTTAAGTGGAGGAATAGATAGCGGTTTGGTAACATCTATAGCAAGTGAGTATTCAAATCGATTAAAAACTATAACAGTTTCTTTTGATGATGTATACGATGAAACGCCTTTAGCAGAATTAGTATCTCAAAAGTATGGTACCAATCATACCAATATTTCAATTTCATTTGATTCATTAATACATGATGTAGAAGAAATTTTATGTAATTATGGAGAACCTTATTTTGATAGTTCGGCTATTCCATCATACTATGTAAGCAAAGAAGCCAAAAAGCATGTAACTGTTGTATTAAATGGGGATGGGGCAGATGAGCTATTTGCAGGGTATCGTCGTTACGTTCCATTCTCTAAATATGATTTTTTTGGCACACCAGATTATCTTAAAACAGGAATATCTTTATTATTAAAAGGGCTGCCTTATTCAAATGAAAAAAAGTCTTATTATAATTATTTTTTTAGATTATTATCTTTGGCAGAAAAATCAAACGTCGGCACTTATTTTTCAGCTGGATCGGATATAATTGAAGGATTCGAAAATAATTTGATATACTCCAATACAAACTATTTATCAAAAATAATTGAAGATTTTGACCATATAAATAAATCAAAACTTTCAGGACTTAAAAAAATAATGAATCTTGATTTTGATACAAATTTCGATCCTCAAATTTTAGCAAAAATGGATATTGCTACTATGAGTCAATCTCTGGAAGGAAGAAGCCCTTTTATGTGTAAAGAGCTTTTAGAATATGCGCCTACATTAAATGATAAATTTAAAATCAATGGAACTTCAACGAAGTACATCTTGAGAACATTAGCTAAACGTTATTTGCCAGCTCCATTGATTAATCAGCCAAAAAGGGGATTTGAAATTCCACTGAAAAACTGGGTAAATGGCAATCTTAAAGAAATAATATATGACTATATTGCTGCACCTTCTGCATTCAACAAAAATTTCATAAAACTAGAATTCATTCAAAATCTTTTAGATAATAAAGTAAAAATCTCTCAGGAAAAAAGAGCCAAAATATTATGGACAGTTTTTTCTTTGGAAGTTTGGTATAAAAAAATATATCTTGTGAATTATATATAATGAAGAAAAAAATAGTAATTATTGAAAACAATGTGATATCCACTAACACCATGAGAAAAAAGTTTACAGCTTGTCTCATAGAAGAGGGTTACGGCGTTACAATTTTAACTACAGGAACTAAAGAAGATCTTCTAACTGCTAAAAACAATGGGTTTTCTGTAATAGATGTAAAGAGTAGCGGTCTTAATCCTTTACATGTATTACTATACAATTTAAAACTCTTTCAGATTTTATCTAAAATAAAACCAGATGTTTGTCTCACATTTACTGTAAGACCTGCTATTTGGGGAAATTTAATTACTCGGATATTACGTATTCATACCATAACAAACATTACTGGCATTGGCCCATTATTTTCAAGTAAAAATATTGCTTATAAAATAGCCAGAACACTATATAAGTTTGTTTTGAAGAATACACATACAATATTTTTTCAAAACAATGACGATAAGGAATTGTTTATTAAAAATAATTTTGTACATCATCAGAATATCGGTTTAATCCCAGGCTCGGGAATTGATTATCATTACTATACACCTATAGAAGTGAAGAAAGAAAACGACACTTTAAAGTTTTTGTTTATTGGGAGATTATTAAAAGACAAAGGAATAATAGAATTTATTGAAGCAGCAAAAATATTGATACAAGAAAAAATCAATGCAAAATACTTAGTTGTAGGAACTTTATGGAATCAAAATCTTAAGCATAATACCATAACTCAGAAAGATTTAGATCAATGGATTGATGATGGAATTATTGATTATTTGGGGCCTACAACTGATGTAAGACCAATAATAGCTTCTGTTGATTGTGTAGTTTTGCCTTCTTACAGGGAAGGTACAAGCAATGTTTTATTAGAGGCATCAAGTATGGAAAAGCCTTGCATTACTTGTAATACAACAGGTTGTAGAGAAATTGTAGAAGATCAACTCACGGGCTTATTGTGTAATGTTGCAGATTCAAAAGATTTGGCAGAAAAAATGAAGCAAATGATTTCTTTCAGTGAAGAAAAAAGAGCTGAAATGGGAAAGAACGCTAGAAAAAAAGTTGTGAAAGAATTTGACAAACAAATAGTTTTAGACGCCTATTTAAAAGCAATCAAAGATTGTTTGAAAAATAAATAAAAAATTCGTTTTAATTTCTTGAAGAATTACGCTCCACTAAAATTGAATTTAATACCGATTGCTCTGGAATAATTTGGTTACCCCTTTTCTCAATTAATTTAAATAAAATATTTGCTGCTTCTTTTCCGATATCATAAGCTGGTTGAGTAATTGTAGTTAATGAAGGATTCAATAATCCTGCCGTGTACAAATTTGAAAACCCGATAACCTTTATGTCTTCAGGAATTTTTAAATTGAGTTCATTGCATACCTCATAACTTATCAATGCTAATTTTTCAACAGAAGCAAAAATTCCGTTTGGTCTGTTTTTTTTCTTCAGCATTTTTGTGATAATTGATTTGTTTTGTATATCATCTTGACTACAAAGTAGCATATACTCTTCTTTAATTTTCATTTGATGTTTTAATAAACTGTCTATATATCCATTTTTTCTTTTATTACTAATGGAGAGGTTGTTGGATATTGATAAAAATGCAATCTTATCACACCCTTTTCCTATCAAATGTTCTGTTGCTTTTACACCACTTTCATAATCATCGGTAGTAACTTTTGGAGCATTTATTTGATCAGCAACCCTATCAAAAAACACTAAGGGAATTTCTTTGTCTTTTAATTCCTGTAAATGTTTCAAATCTAATGTTTGACTGGACAATGACATCATAATGCCATCAACTCTGCCATTTTGTAATAATTGTGTTATTGAAATTTCTTTTTGACTATCCTCATGAGTTAAATAAATCAATACATGATATCCTTTTTCTTGGGCTATGGATTCAATCCCATTTATAGCCAAAGCAAAAAATAAATTATCAATTTCTGGAAGC
>CANGGD010000021.1 GCA_947453295.1 Chitinophagaceae bacterium
ACTAATTGAATACTTTTTTGTGATTTTATATTGTAATTTAATGACCCATCATATTTTTTTAATTCTCTGTAAAATGGAGCTTGATTGTATACGCCAGCAGATACTCTAAAAATCATGTCTCTTTTCCAAAAAGGCTTCCAACTTGTTTGTACCCTTGGGCTAAAAAACAATTCGTTATTTAAACTGTTGTAATTATATCTTACACCAGCTTGTATTGTTAACTCATCGGTATGTTTTGTTAGATGAATATTGTCTTGTATATAGCCTGAATATTTTTGTATACTAAGATTTATTTTTGAATTGATTGAACTGTAAAGTGATAAATAATCAGAATGATAGGGTAGCGAATATCCTGCAGAATCCTGGTATTCGAAACTTTTAACCCTGTCATTTATTTTTGTTTCTTCAATTGTATTTCCCCATAAAATCAAATGATTTTTAAGTTCATAACTTCCTCTATGTGAAAAATTAATGGCATCAATATTTAAATGATTGCGAGCAAATTGTAAATAGGTACCTGCTCCAAGCGGATTAATAATTTCTCCAAAACTACTACTGCTTTTATCAAAATCTCTATCCCCAAATAAGTATGAGCCTGCTATATCATAATTTTCATTCTCTACATCCTTAAAATAACTCAAAAGCCATTTTAATTTTATTGATTTTGTTGGCGATTGAATGAATGTAGCCCCCAACATACTTGTATGATAATCATCTTTTTCTTGTCCTTCAAAATAAGTATCTAAACCAATACTAGAAGTAAATAATGGCGAAAAAACAGAAGATGTTTTTTTTACGGATTCTGGATAGTATGTAAACTGAGATTGAGATACAATACCCAATAATTCAAACTGATTTTTTGAATTAAGTTTATACGTTATCAAAGATTGAAAATCATAAGCCGAAGGTAAATAAGCTCCAATAGTTTGTTGACTACTTAATAATTGTTTGTTTGATTTATTTCTAAACCCGAATACAATTGAACTTTTATTGGATTTGTCATTTAGGCAATAATTTATTCCTTGCTCAAGTAAACTAATATAAGCAGCCCCTTCATTTTTTACCGGTTTTTTATATTGGATATCTAAAACGCTACTCATTTTATCACCGTACTTTGATTGAAAACCGCCAGTATAAAAATTAATATTCTTTACTAATGATGGATTTATAAAACTCAATCCTTCTTGTTGACCATTACTTACTAAATAGGGGCGGTAAATTTCAAAATCATTAATGTACACAATGTTCTCATCATAATTCCCTCCTCTAACTGAATACTGAGAAGTTAATTCGTTGTTACTACCAACTAATGTTTTTATTAAACCTTCCACACCACCTGAAGTACTAGGCAATATCAACGCATCCTTAGCATTGATCTTTACTAATCCATTCTCTTTTCTTTCTTTATTATCAGTTATAACTACAGACTCTAATAATTGACTGTTGATTTTTAAAATCACATCAACATGTAAACTATCAGCTTTTGAAAAATAAAAGTTTTTTTGAAATTCGAAGAAGCCTGAATATGAAAAAACTAATGCAAAACTTTTATCTACCGGCACTTTTATTATATAGAATCCGAATTCATCGGAAAGGCTTCCATTGTTTTTTCCGAGAATGGAAATATTTGCATTTTTTATCGGATGATTATTTTCATCTTTTATTTGTCCGCTAATTATTGCATCATTGTTTTGACCCAAAAGAACAATAGTAGACAAAACAAATAGAATAGAAAGAATAAACTTCATTAGCAATTATTAAAAGGACTTAAGCTGAAGTATGGTTTCAATAGGATCAGTTGATTTAAAAACAGTATTGCCAGCTACTAATACATCTGCACCGGCCTCGATTATACTTTTTGCATTTTCTAATGTAACGCCACCATCAATTTCTATTTTTACATTCAAATTTCTTTGTTTGATGATGGCTTTTAAGGTTCTAATTTTTTCTAGCGTTTGTGGAATAAAAGATTGTCCTCCAAATCCAGGATTTACACTCATTAAACAAACTACATCAATATCGGCCAAAATATCTTTTAGGCTTTCTACTGGAGTATGCGGATTAATAGCAACTCCAGCATTCATTCCTAATGCTTTTATTTGTTGTATGTTACGATGCAAATGTTTACAGGCTTCTAGATGAACAGTCAAATTTTGCGCGCCGGCATTTTTAAAGGCTTCAGTATATTTTTCTGGTTCTTCAATCATCAGATGAACATCCAAATATTTTTTTGCAGACTTTGCAATAAATTCAACAATCATTGGCCCAAAACTAATATTGGGTACAAACTTGCCATCCATCACATCCAAATGAAACCAATCAGCTTTACTGTTATTAATCATCTCACAGTCTTTTTCCAGATGTAAGAAATTTGCTGATAATAAGGAAGGTGCAATGATAGCCATGAGGATAGTTTTATACTAATTAAATACTGGTTAAAGGTAGTAATAACAATTAATTCTATAAAATCAGAAAGCCCCGAATTATCGAGGCTTTCTGAAAATAAATTTGAAAAGTAAAATTATGGTTTTTTAACTTTTTCAGTTTTTTTAGCAGGAGCTGCTGTTTTTTTAATCTCAACAGCTTTTTTTGCCTCTTCTGCCTTAGCTTGATTTTCCATTTCCATTTTTGATTCTGCAGGAGCTGCTGCTGCTTTAGCATCAGCTGCTTTAGCTTCTGCTGCTTTAGCTTCAGCCTCTGGGTTTGCGATTACTTCTCCTTTGATTGTAATACTTTTAACCTCATCAACACCAGCAAATTTTACAGTTAAATGCTTCTCAAACATGTTCATGTTTTTAGCATTATATGTTGCTTTAATAATACCTTTTTTTCCAGGAGCGATTGGCTCTTTTGTATAATCACTTATTGTACAACCACATGTTGGACTAGCTTGTTCGATTAATAAAGGCTCTTTACCAATATTTACAACTTCAAAAGTTGCAGTAGTTGGGTTGTTTTGGAAAATTTTTCCTAAATCAATTGTTTCAGATTCGAATTTTGCAACATCGGCAGCTTTCTTTCCAGCTGGTTTCTCAGCATCTTGAGCAAATAAACCTGTAGCTAATACTAAGGCAGAAATTGATAATAATAGTTTTTTCATTGTATTTTTTTTTGTGTTTAAAAATTGTGTTTGTTTATTTGTATTAATCTTTAAGTTCTTTAATGCCTGTGTTTTCTGGTGCACTAGCAGCAGGTGTTCTCCACACCTCACCTTTTATGGTAATCACCTTAGATTGGTTGGTGTTATAAGTGATGGTAATAGATTTTGTAAATGGTCCTTCAGCCGCTGCATTGTATCCAACTTTTATATCACTAGAACCTCCCACAGGTATTATTTTTTCTTTTTCCCAAGTAGGTGTAGTACATCCACAACTAGCTTGTACATTATCTAATTTAAATTCTATTTTTCCTGAGTTTTGTACAACAAATATGTGATGAACGGGTTTCCCTTGTGGTATTTTTCCAAAATCATAGCTTTCTTCATTTAAAGAAATAGTTGCACCATTTGTTGTTTTAGTTTCCTTTTCAACTGTATTGTTCTCTGTTTGTGCATGTGAATTCAAGCACAATATGGCAAAAAACAAAAGATTTATAATTTTTTTCATCTTCAAAAATAATATCAAAATTCTATTGGTAAAGATACATATTGCATTTTAAAGATGGTAATTTTTCAATTAGTTTGTGTTTTTTTAACAAAGTCAAAAATTATATAATTTGAATATGTAAAACAAACCACTATATGTTTGTTTGAAAATGCTATTTTTGACGTTGAAATTTTAAAGTATGAATGCAGCTTTTAATGAATTAACAGAACAAGAGAAGTTGAGTTTTGATCACTTCAGAAAAGAAGTGCTAAAAGATTATCAAATCTGTTGTGAAAGCAGGGAAACGAGTTTATTAGGAAGAAAAGAAGTACTTACTGGTAAAGCAAAATTTGGAATATTTGGAGATGGTAAAGAAGTGGCCCAAGTTGCAATGGCAAAGTTTTTTAAGCAGGGTGATTTTAGATCCGGATATTATCGTGATCAAACTTTTATGTTTTCTTCAGGATTAGCTACAGTAGATCAATTTTTTTCTCAATTATATGCTGATTCGAATGTTGAGCATGAGCCCTTCAGCGCAGGACGTCAAATGAATGCACATTTTGCAACTCCATTTGTTAATAAAGAAGGAAAATGGAAAAACTTGACAGACTTAAAGAATGTTTCAAGTGATATTGCACCAACAGCTGGACAAATGGTAAGAGGTTTGGGACTAGCTTTTGCCTCTAAAGTTTTTAGAAATGTTGAGTCATTATCGAATTATAAAACCCTGTCTAATAATGGTAATGAAATTTGTTTTTGCACAATAGGAGATGCTTCTACAAGTGAAGGGCAATTTTGGGAAACTATGAATGCTGCTGGAGTGCTTCAAGTTCCTTTGGCGGTTTTTGTATGGGATGATGGTTACGGAATTTCAGTTCCCAAAAAATATCAAACAACAAAAAGTTCTATATCAGAGGCCTTATCAGGCATGCAAAAATCAGAAAATACGAATGGCATTGATATTTATAAATTAAAGGGTTGGGATTATGCGGGAATGTGTGAAACATTAGAGTATGCTATACAAAAAATTAGAGATACCCATACACCTGCCTTATTTCATGTAGAAGAAATTACACAACCTCAAGGTCATTCCACTTCGGGTAGCCATGAGCGGTATAAATCAACCGAAAGATTAGAATGGGAAAGAGAATGGGATTGTTTACTTCAAATGCGTAAATGGATAATTGAAAATGGATTAGCTAATGAAGAAGAGCTTTCCTCTATTGAAGATAACGCTGTTAAATTTGTAAAAGAAAGTAAGCAAAACGCTTGGAGCAAATATCAAGACCCCATCAAAAACTTGGTTAATGAATCAGTTAATTATTTGAATGAGGTTGCCAGTTTACATTCAGAAATACCTGCTATTATCAATGAAATTAAATCACTTCGCGAACCCTTTAAAAGAGATATTTTAAAGTCATTGGCCACAGCTATTAATTTATTGGACGGCAATCAGTCATCTCAGTTTCTTTCATTAAATAATTATTATGTACAGTTAAAAACAACAGCTGAAAAACTTTATGATTCTTTTTTGTATAATGAAGGTCCTAAAAGTGCATTACATGTAAAAACTATACCTATTGAATATCATCAAGAAGAAAATATTATCAATGGCTATGAAGCACTTAATAAGTATTTTGATGAGTTATTTTCTTCCAATGATAAAGTTGTAGCCTTTGGAGAGGATGTAGGAAATATTGGTGATGTAAACCAAGGATTTAGTGGGCTTCAAGAAAAATATGGAATACATAGAATTTTTGATACTGGAATAAGAGAGCTAACTATTATGGGACAAGGAATTGGTTTGGCATTACGAGGATTAAGACCCATTGCAGAAATACAGTATCTCGACTATTTATTGTATGGACTTCAGCCACTAAGTGATGATGTAGCTACTACTCATTTTAGAACAGCAGGCCAACAAAGTTGTCCGTTGATTGTACGCACAAGAGGGCATAGATTGGAAGGCATTTGGCATAGCGGCTCTCCAATGGGAATGATTATTAACTCGCTTAGAGGTATGTATGTTTGCACACCAAGAAACATGGTGCAAGCTATTGGTATGTACAATACCTTATTACAAAGTAATGATCCTGGATTGGTGATTGAATGTTTAAATGGATATAGATTAAAAGAAAAATTACCTGCTAATTTATTAGATTATACTATACCGTTAGGTGTTCCTGAAATTATAAAAAGCGGATCAGATATTACTATAGTGAGTTATGGTTCAACTTTAAGAATTGTTCAGGAAGCTGCTGATAAACTGATGCACATGGGCATTGATTGTGAAATCATAGACGTTCAAACGTTGTTGCCTTTTGATATTCATCATATGATTGCTGAATCATTAAAAAAGACCAGCAATATTTTATTTGTTGATGAGGATGTTCCTGGTGGAGCAGCTGCTTATATGTACAATAAAGTAATGGAGGAGCAAAATGGTTACAGATTATTAGATGCAGCTCCAAGGACGCTAACCGCTAAAGCACATCGACCTAGCTATGGTAGTGATGGAGATTACTTTTCAAAACCAAATGTTGAAGATGTAATTAGAGTTGTAAAAGAAATGATGGCTGAGTAATTTTATTTAAGATTATGATATACTTTTTGTACGTCATCATCTTGTTCTAATTTGTCAATCATTTTCAATACATCGTTAGCTTGTTCTTCCCCTAACTCAACAGTGTTTAAAGGTATTCTTGTTAATTCAGCAGTAATTACTTCAATACCCTTTTCTTCAAGGGCTTTACTCATGTTTCCAAATTCTGTAAAAGCAGTTCTTATAATAATATTGCCTTCAGCATCTTCACCAATTTCTTCTAAGCCAAAGTCAATCAATTCTAATTCTAAATCGTCGGTATTTAATCCTGCATTCTTAACTTTAAATTCACCCATTCTATTAAAAGTAAAGGCAACACTTCCACTTGTGCCTAAAGCACCATCACCCTTTGTAAAATGCATTCTCACATTGGCAACAGTTCTAGTTGGATTATCTGTTGCGGTTTCAACCAAAACAGCTACTCCATGGGGCGCATAACCTTCATACACAATTTCATCATAATTGGCAGTATCTTTTCCAGTGGCTCTTTTAATTGCAGCCTCTACTCTGTCTTTCGGCATATTACAAGCCTTCGCATTGATATAACATCTTCTTAATGCGGGGTTGTTATCAGGATCTGGTCCTCCATTTTTAACTGCAATAGCTATCTCTTTTCCTATGCGAGTAAAGTTTTTCGCCATTTTATCCCAACGGGCAAACATGGCACTTTTTCTAACTTCAAAAATCCTTCCCATAATTTTGTTTTATTTAAGGATGACAAATGTACGAAATCATTTTTTTTAAGCTTTTTTAAAGAGCAAATTTTAAAAATTCAGTTTATTATCTTCGTTGTATGGAAAAAAGTTACACGTATAACAGGCTATTATCTTTTGTAAAATCAGTTTTTATAAAAATCGGATGCACAGAAAATGACGCAATGTTGGCAGCTATTAATTTATTAAGTGCTGACTTAAGAGGAATTGATAGTCATGGAGTGGCCAGATTGAGTGGATATGTAAGATTATGGGAGGCAGGAAGGGTAAATGCTACACCCCAAATAAAAGTTATTCACGAAACCCCGAGCACAGGAGTAGTGGATGGTGATGCTGGTCTTGGGCTTGTGGTTGCTTCATTTGCCATGAATAAAGCAATTGAAAAAGCAAAAATGGTTGGATCTGGATGGATAAGCGTACAAAATAGCAACCACTTTGGAATTGCCGGCCAATATGCGATGATGTGTTTATCAGAAGATATGATTGGAATTGCTATGACAAACGCTTCTGCACTAGTGGCGCCTACTTTTTCTAAGGAAAGGATGTTGGGAACTAACCCAATAGCAGTGGCTATTCCGGCAGGAGAGGAAAATCCTTTTATCGCAGATTTTGCCACTACAACAGCAGCTAATGGAAAACTTGAAATTTTACAAAGAAAACAACAGCCTATTCCAGATGGTTGGGCTCAAGATATTGATGGACTGAATACCAATAATGCACACACCTTAAAAGATGGAGGTTCGCTTTTGCCATTAGGTAGTGATCGAGAGCATAGCAGTCATAAAGGATATATGCTTGGATCAATTGTAGATATATTTTCCGGTGTTTTGAGTGGTGCAAATTTTGGTCCATGGGTGCCACCTTTTCCAGCTTATATAACGATGCCTGAAAATATGCCGGGTAGTGGAATCGGTCATTTTTTTGGTGCAATGCGTATTGATGCTTTTAGGCCAGCAAATGATTTTAAAAATAATATGGATCTCTGGATACGCCGATTTAGAGAAGCAAAGCCAATAGATCCCAATCAACCGGTTGTTATTCCTGGCGAACCTGAGCAAAACATTCAAAAATATAGAATGGAAAATGGCTTAGAATTGAATGAGGAAGTAGAAAATGACCTTTTAAACTTGGCTAAAAAATTTAATGTAGAACTTTAATTTAAAAATATTTTTCCTTTCACATACTAAAATCGAATTGATCTCGTTTTAAGTGTGGTTTTTCATAGGATATTGGATTAATACGGGCTGCGATTTCTATCATAGCCCCTTTTTTTTGCCTTTAAGTGACTAAAAAATCAATTCTTTTCTACTCTTGTTGTATAGAAAAATAAAAATCCCAGTAAAAACTAGTGAAATTATATTGAAGCCCAAAAATGAACTTAATCCCACAAAAAGCAAAGATCCAAGATGCACCAACAATTCTCCAATTAACCACAACTGAAAGCCTTGTTTTTTTAACTTACGCATCTCTATAGCACCATAAAGACATAATAAAGCACTTAATACACAAATTATCAATAGCGGTATACGATTCTCATACATTTTTTTTGTCATAGACAAATTCTCCTCGTTGAAAAAGAATTTAATATAGCCAGGAGCACTAGCGAATTTATCAGAAGACATCATTTCTTGCATTCTTTCATAATTGCTCTTTGCATTAATAAAGGCAAAAATGGGTGAAATAAGTCCAAGTATATTTGCGATGATACTTAAAATGGTAAGCGTATTTAATAAGCTAGACAATTTACCTGTTTTGTCTTTTGACTCAAATGGGTTATCTGTGAACATGTTCTTTTAATTTTATTCAATTAATATTCAAATGTAAAATATAATTTTACACTTCATAAAATTGTTTCAAAAGATTTTTAATGTTTGAAATAAGAACGACATCGATAATTAAAATAATTAATGAAAAATAAAATAAGGCATGTATTTTTTCTATTAGTGTTGTTACAAATTGCTTGTAATAATTCATCCAATGAAGAAACTAAAAACATACAATCATCAGATAATAAAATTGATTCACTGCAAGCTTTCATTAAAAAACATCCGGATTCTTTAATATTAAAGGAGAATCTGATTCAATATTACAGAGATTTAAATGAGTATAATAAAGCCATTGAATTGGCCGATAAATATATTGTAGAGGATAGTTTAGAAGCAAGGTTAATGCATATCAAAGCTGTTTTATTACTCGAAAACAAAGACACCATTCAGGCATTAAAATTCTTTGAAAAGTCAATTGAATTAAAATCAAATCCGGAAGATCATTTATATGTAGCAAGTATTTATGCTGCACAAAAAAATCAAGAATGTGTTTCTTTAACAGATTCAATCATTAAAAATTATAGTCCTAATTTTTTAAAAGAATCTTTCTTAATAAAAGGCATTTACTATTCAGGCGTTAATGATATAAAAAAGGCATTATTTTTTTTCGATAAAGCAATAGATGTTGATTTTACTTTTATGGAAGCTTATCGTGAAAAAGCAAAGTGTTTTATCCAAAATAAAAAATATAATGAAGCAATTGATATCTTAGTTAAAGCGGTTACTTTAAAAAATAATTTTGAAGAGGGTTATTATTTATTAGGCCAAGCGTATGAAAAACAAAATAAAAAATCGGAAGCAATAGATGCTTATCAAAAAGCATTACTATATGCACCTGATTATTATGAACCGGCAATGGCATTGAAGCGGTTAGGGTTGTAATTTTTTCAGTTAAGTTTTAAATCAACATCATAATGGTTATTGACATAGTTACAGTAGTGCCGGATTTATTGAGTGGTTCGTTTTCGCATTCGATTATGAAGCGAGCGCAGGATAAAGGTTTGTTGAAAGTTAATGTGATTAATTTAAGAGAGTATACAACTTATCCTAGGGCACAAGTTGATGATTACCCTTTTGGCGGTGGTGCTGGAATGGTTTTGATGATTGAGCCTTTGGTCAATGCAATTGAATCGCTTCAAAAATCTACTGTTTATGATGAGGTGATTTTTTTAAGTCCGGATGGTAAAAAGTTTAATCAAAAAATGGCTAATTCTCTTTCATTAAAAAATAATTTGCTACTGATTTGTGGACATTACAAAGGTATAGATCAAAGATTCCGAGATCATTTTGTGACACAAGAAATTTCTATAGGAGATTATGTGTTAAGTGGAGGAGAACTTGCCGCAGCCGTACTAACGGATTCGATTGGTCGATTAATTCCGGGTGTATTAAATGATGAAACATCTGCTTTGTCTGATTCTTTTCAGGATAATTTGTTGGCACCACCAGTGTACACTCGTCCCGAAGAATTCAGGGGATGGAAAGTCCCTGAAATATTAATGAGTGGCAATCATAAATTAATAGAAGAGTGGCGCTATACTCAATCATTGGAGAGAACTACAGAACGACGCCCTGATTTATTAGACTAATTTTTTTTGACATAGAGATATTCTGCAAAACCCAACAGGTCCCAAAAAATATTCCCTTGTAATTTTTTGCCTCTCACTAAAAAAGAAAGAATCCTAAAAGGCATTGCCAAAATAAACCAGATATTATGTTTGGTACCTCCTCGTAAAACTTTGCACTTATTGTTTTCAAAAAGAGTTTTCAATTCTTTTACTGAATATAATCTTACGTGTGTGGGGTCGTCATTAAAATTTAATGATCCATGCATAGAAGGTAGTTTAGTACTTTTAACGCCAGGATATTCAATATATAAATAACCACCAGATTTTAATTTAGGCAATAAATTTTTGATTACCTCATCTCCATTATGCAAATGCTCAATGATATGTGCCATTAAAATGGCATCAAAATAATTATCAGGAATGGAAGACATATCAAGTTTGGTAAGATCCATTTCATAAAATGCTTTCATCAAAGAAAAGTCTTCACTATTGTTGTTATACTCTTTTTCTAAATCAACACCATGGTATTCACATTGAGGAAAAACATTTTTTATTTTGGAAGCCGAATGATTACCTGCTCCAATATCAAGCAATTTGAAAGGTTTTTTTCCAAAAGATTTTTGCAAATAAGATATTTTATATACAAAAGTGGATGCGTATGCTTTTAAATTCATCCTCAAATATAATTATTCAAATCTGAAATTTAAATATCAAAATAAAATTGTAGTTTTCTTCTTTGTTACGCTTAAAAAATCCTTTTGCATGAATTCATTTTCTATAACTGGTAATATTGTAGACATTTTACAAAAGACAATTTATTTTGGTGAAGTAAAGGTTACAAATGGCTTAATTGAAAGCATACAAAAAATTTCACCAGCAACTGAAACCGATTCATTTTTTCTACCGGGCTTTATTGATAGCCATGTTCATATTGAAAGCTCGATGCTTGTGCCATCAGAATTTGCCAGATTAGCTGTAGTACATGGAACTGTTGGAACCATTAGCGACCCACATGAAATTGCAAATGTTTGTGGTATGGAAGGTGTACACTACATGATTGAAAATAGTAAAACTGTGCCTTTCAAATGTTGTTTTGGAGCCCCGAGTTGTGTGCCTGCTACTTCCTTCGAAACTGCTGGTGCAACCATTAATTGTGATGATGTTGATCGGTTGTTGCAAATGCCTGAAATTTTATACTTAAGTGAGATGATGAATTATCCGGGTGTGTTATTTGATGATGAAGAAGTATTAAAAAAAATTGCTACTGCAAAAAAATATAATAAACCTGTTGATGGGCATGCTCCTGGTTTAACTGGTGAACAAGTAAAAAAATATATAGAAGCTGGTATTTCAACTGATCATGAATGTTTCACTAAAGAAGAGGCTTTAGGAAAATTAAAGTTTGGAATGAAGATTTTGATTCGGGAAGGAAGCGCAGCTAAAAATTTTGAAGCTTTAATTGAATTGTTGCATGATTATTCCGACTCAATAATGTTTTGTAGTGATGATAAGCATCCTGATAGTTTGGTACTTGGACATATTAATCAATTATGCGCAAGAGCAGTAAGTAAAGGAATAGATGTATTTAAAGTACTCAAAGCAGCTTGCATTAATCCTGTTCATCATTATAAAATGAACGTGGGTTTGTTACAAAAAAATGATCCTGCAGATTTTATTGTAATTGATAACTTAAAAGATTTTAATGTAGAAAAAACTTTTATAAATGGAATGCTTGTTGCTGAAAACGGCACCTCATTTATTCATTCAGAAAAAGCTAAAATTATCAATCAATTTAATTGCAAACCAAAATCTATCAATGACTTTACATTCGATTTTAAAGGCCAAGAAAAAATTAATGTAATTGAAGCTCTTGATGGACAATTAATCACGAACCATCTTTTATTAGCACCAAAAATAATTGGCCAATCGATTGTTTCAGATGTTGAACAAGACGTTTTAAAAATAGTAGTTGTCAATAGATATCATGATGCTCCTATTGCAAAAGCCTTCATTAAAAATATAGGAATAAAAAAAGGGGCAATTGCTTCTTCGGTTGCGCATGACAGTCATAATATTGTTGCAGTTGGTGTGGATGATGCTTTATTGTGCAAAGCAGTAAACGCTATAATAGAAGCGGGTGGGGGAGTGTGTGCCGTTGATGAAGAAAATGAAAAAACATTGCCTTTGCCAGTTGCGGGGTTAATGAGTGTAGAGAATGGTTATGAAGTGGCAGCCTCTTATACTTTGATAGATAATTTTGTAAAGGATGAACTTGGGAGTACTTTAAGTGCTCCGTTTATGACCTTATCATTTATGGCATTATTGGTTATACCTCAATTGAAGTTAAGTGATAAAGGCCTGTTCGATGGAAATGCTTTTGCTTTTGTTAAAGATTAGCATTTCTCATAGCAATACCACGCACAGCCATTCCAGCAAATTCAATAAAGGCAGATTTTGTAATTTTTTCATCACTAACCATAATGGGTACACCTTCATCACCACCTTCTCGAATACTTTGAACTAATGGTATCTGCCCTAAAAAAGGGATGTCAAATTCTTCAGAAAGATTTTTGCCTCCGTTCTTTCCAAAAATGTAGTATTTGTTTTCAGGTAATTCCGCAGGCGTGAAGTAACTCATATTTTCTACCATTCCAATTACTGGAACTTTTAACTGAGCTTGTCCAAACATCGCAATTCCTTTTTTTGCATCTGCCAACGCTACTAATTGAGGTGTTGTAACTACTATAACACCAGTAACTGGAACAGATTGAAGTATTGTTAAATGAATATCACCCGTTCCTGGAGGCATGTCAATAATTAAATAATCTAATTCGCCCCAATCTACATCGCTTACAAATTGTCTGATTGCACTACTCACCATTGGTCCTCTCCACACTACTGCTTGTTTCTCATCTATCAACAGTCCTATACTCATTACTTTGATTCCAAATTTTTCAATAGGCATTATAAGTCCTTTCCCATTCACTTCTTTCATCATTGGTCGTTCACCTCTTATGCCAAACATAATATGTTGACTAGGTCCATAAATATCTGCATCCATTAAACCCACTTTAGCTCCACCTTCAGAAAGTGCTAATGCAAGATTAGCCGATATTGTACTTTTGCCAACACCGCCTTTACCACTAACAACAGCGATAATATTTTTTACTCCTCCTAATATTGTTTTTGGATCTAATCGATTCGTACTTGTATTGCTTGTGAAATTAACTGAAACGATGGCTTCTTTATTAACTAATAATTGAATGGCATTAATACAAGCGTTCTTAATCATGTCTTTCATTGGACAAGCCGGAGTTGTAAGCACTACGGTAAATGAAACTTCTTTTTCATTAATTACAACATCTTGAATCATGTTTAAAGTAACTAAGTCTTTGCCTAAATCTGGTTCTTGCACATTGCTTAGCGCTTGCATGATTGCTTCTTTTGTCATCGTTCAATAGTTTGTTAAATAAAAGGAATGCGTGCAAAATTAGTCATTGATTACCTTATTTTGTTTATCAATTTGAGAAAATAAAATGATTGCACTGAAATATCATACTTAGTTTTAAAAAACAACAGAAACTAAATTTCAATCATTTAATTTTGAGGAAGAAAGAAATACACTGTAACAAATCAATGAGAAAAGTAAACATATATTTAATTTTTAGTTTGATATTTCTTTCAATTAATGCAAAGGCACAGTTCGAAACATTTAAAGATTCTGTTGTTCAATTATATGGTGTGGTGATGACTGCAGATAGTTTAAAGGGTATTCCGGCAGTAAGTATTGTGTTAAAAGGACAAAATAGAGGAACCATTTCTAATGAAGCAGGAGTGTTTAGTATTGTGGTTTTGAAAGGCGACAAGATTGAATTTTCTTCCATTGGCTTTAAGCCCAAAACAATTACTATTCCAAATAATTTGGTTGGCAATCAATATAGTGTAGTGCAGTTAATGGTCATGGATACTGTTTATTTACCAGCAACAATTATCAAACAAAGACCATCTCGTCAACAATTTGAAAGAGATTTTGTGAATACGGTTGTACCTTATGATGAAATTGCGATTCTCCAAAAAAACAACAGCGTTACAGTGCGAAGATTTTTAATGTCAACCTTACCGGCAGATGGAAAAGAAGCATCTGTTAGATATTTCCAACAGGCTTCGCAGAAACTTTACTATTCTGGTCAAATAGCTCCTCAAAATATCTTTAATCCCGTGGCTTGGTCAGAATTCATTAAAGCATGGAAGAGGGGCGATTTTAAAAGAAAAAACTAATCAACTTTACAACAGAAGCTATGCGCATTTTCATTATTGGATTTATGGGTTCAGGAAAATCACACTGGGGCAAAATATGGGCAGAAGAAAGCAAGATGAATTATTATGATCTGGATGCATTAATCATTGCAGAGGAGCAGTTAAGTATAGAAGAGATTTTTGAAAAAAAAGGAGAAGCTTATTTTAGAAAAATTGAAGCCACTGTTTTAAGAAGCACAATTGAAGATGAGCATTGTATTATTTCTTGTGGTGGTGGAACACCCTGTTTTGTTGAAAATATGACTTGGATGAATGAAAACGGAGTAACTGTTTATTTAAAAGGAGAATCTGTTTGGCTTCTGCAAAATATGAGTGAGGAAATTCACCACAGGCCACTATTTAAAAACATTGATCAATCTGAAATACTTGGTTTCATTGAAGAAAAAATTAAGGAAAGATCTGTTTATTATGATAAAGCTCAAATCCTATTGCCTTCAGCCGTACAAAATAAAGATACAATCTGGCAAATATTATCAACTATTTAATTTTAATTTTATGCACAAAAGTTTTTTGAGAATAGCTTTTTTAATCGCAGGTTTTTCGGTTGTTTTAGGCGCTTTTGCAGCGCATGGTTTAAAAAATATTATATCAGCAGCATCTTTAAATACTTTTGAAACCGGCGTAAAATATCAATTTTATCATGCTTTCGGAATCATGATTACTGCCATTTTATATAAAGAGTTTCAAGAACCAAAATTGATTTGGGCAGGCAGATTATTTTTAGCTGGAATTATATTATTTAGTGGTTCGCTGTATTGTTTAGCATTATTATCACCATCATTTCAATTTTTGGGGATAATTACTCCCTTCGGAGGATTGTGTTTTATCATGGGTTGGCTAACTTTATTTTTTTCTATGAATAAGAAAGAAAAGAAAGAAGAATAAATTAAAACCACCAAAATCTATTTTTATATATTTGTAATCAATGGCCAAAAATCCAAAATCCAAATCAAAAATACCAAATGATCTCGCACCGGATAAAGAAGAAAAAATTACTTTTCTTCAAGTCTTGAGAGACGAAAGAACCCACAAAATCATAGGCAGTATTTTTTTATTAATTGCAGCCTTGCTTTTTATTGCTTTTACTTCCTATTTATTTACTTGGGATGAAGATCAGGATAAAGTGTTCCAGGAGGGAAGAAAAATGCTATGGAGTACTAATACCGAAGTGTCTAATTTAATGGGTACTTTAGGTGCGTATTTGTCAAATTTCTTTATTTACAAAGGATTTGGTATTTCTTCTTATTTGCTTTGTACTTTTTTCTTTGTGGTTGGAGTAAATATGTTTTTTCAAAAAAAGGTTTTGGATGTATTTAGAAACATCAGATATATTATAATTGGCCTTCCATTAATTAGTTTAACAGCTTCAACAATTGCCGGCCATAATCCATTTCCTTGGGGTGGTGCGGTAGGAGATTATTCACAAGAGATGCTTATCAAAACGATAGGTGTATTTGGAACATACAGTATAATCTTTGTTGCTTTTTTAGGATTTTTTATCTGGAAATTCAATCCAGCATTTCATAAATTATTACCCGTTCCATCTAATAAAGAAAACAATGAAAATATAAATCCTGTAGAAGTTGAGGAGTCAGTAGTTGAAGATGAGGAAGAAATTGTGCCTTCTGGAAATTCCTTAAAAAATAATGCCAAAAATATTTCAGCATTTGAACCTGATGAGCCAAAATTGATTATTGAAACAGAAGAGCCCATTGCTGTTGAACAAGAATTACCAATAGTAGAAAAACCTGTCGTTTCTAATTCAAAAAAAGAAGTGGATTCATCTAATTTAGAATTAGAAATAAAATCTGTTGAGGAAAAGCCTGCAGAAAATACCACAACTCAAAAAGCAACTTCCATAAAACCCTACGATCCAATTCTGGATTTAAGAGATTACAAATTTCCAACCTTGGATTTATTGGAAAATCATGGTAGTGAAAAAATTGTTCAAGATCCTAATGAGTTAGAAAATAATAAAAATCAAATCATAAACACACTAAAGAATTATGATATTGATATTCAAAAAATTTCCGCTACAGTAGGCCCTACCGTTACTTTGTATGAAATCATTCCAGCTGCCGGTGTTAGAATTTCAAGAATAAAAAATTTAGAAGATGATATTGCCTTAAGTTTAGCTGCTTTGGGTATTAGAATAATCGCACCCATTCCGGGGAAAGGTACTATTGGTATTGAAGTGCCGAATGCTAAGAAGACAGTAGTAAGTATGAAAACCTTGCTTTCCTCTGAAAAATTTGTAAAGAATAATTTTTCATTACCTATTGCTATCGGAAAGAAAATTGATAATGAAAACTTTATTGTTGATTTAGCAAACATGCCACATTTATTAATGGCGGGCGCAACCGGACAAGGTAAATCTGTAGGATTAAATGCAATTCTTGTTTCTTTACTTTATTCCAAACATCCTTCACAATTAAAATTTGTATTGGTAGATCCTAAGAAAGTAGAATTAAGTATTTATAAAACAATAGAAAGACATTTCTTAGCAAAACTACCTGGTGAAGAAGATGCTATCATCACGGACACAAGAAAAGTTGTTCATACTTTGAATGCATTGTGTATAGAGATGGATAACAGATATGATTTGTTAAAAGAAGCAGGCTGTAGAAATATCAGAGAGTACAATGAAAAATTTGTAGCTAGAAAATTAAATCCTGAAAAAGGACATCAATACTTACCCTTTATTGTATTGGTGGTAGATGAGTTTGCTGATTTAATTATGACAGCAGGAAAAGAAGTGGAGATGCCGATTGCAAGATTGGCCCAATTAGCCAGAGCTGTAGGAATACATTTAATCATTGCTACACAAAGACCTTCTGTAAATATTATTACTGGAACAATTAAAGCAAATTTCCCTGCACGTATAGCCTTTAAAGTGAGTAGTAAAATTGATAGTAGAACTATTCTAGATGCAGGGGGTGCAGATCAATTAATTGGTAGAGGAGATATGCTAATAAGTTACAACGGAGAAATTGTTAGGTTGCAGTGTGCATTTGTGGATACTCCAGAAGTAGATACTGTTGCCAATTTTATTGGAGATCAACGCGGATATGCGCAAGCGTTTTTGTTACCAGAATACATTGATGAAAAAGATGCCGAAGGAAGAGATTTTGATATTAATGATAAGGATGCCCTTTTTGAAGATGCAGCACGATTAATTGTTTCGAGTCAAAGTGGCAGCACATCTTTACTGCAAAGAAGAATGAAACTGGGTTATAACAGAGCGGGCAGATTAATGGATCAGTTAGAAGGAGCTGGCATCGTGGGCGCAAGTCAGGGAAGCAAAGTAAGGGATGTATTGGTAAAAACGGAATCGGAGTTACAAGAGCTTTTGAATAATCTTAATTAGTAGCCATTAAAAATTATTTTCTGATTTATTCATTTCATCAAATTTTATGTCTAAGTATTTAATTGTTGGTTTGGGCAATATCGGAGATGAATATGCTAATACCAGACATAATATTGGTTTTGATGTTGTGTTTAGTTTTGTGCAAAAACATGGCGGTCAATTTAAAGTTGATAAGTTAGCATATGTAGCAGAGGTAAAATGGAAAGGAAAAATATTTGTTTGTGTTTGTCCAACTACTTACATGAACCTTAGTGGGAGAGCCTTTAAATACTGGCAAGAAAAAGAAAAAGTGCCTTTGGAAAATACACTAACTATTGTTGATGATTTGGCCCTGCCCTTGGATAAAATAAGAATAAGAAAATCTGGTAGTCATGCAGGGCACAATGGATTAAAAGACATACAGAATATTTTAGACACGGATGAATATCCCAAATTAAGATTTGGCATTGGGAATCAATTTCCAAAAGGTATGCAGGCTGATTTTGTTTTAGGCAAATGGAAACAAGATGAACTGCCATTGGTAAAATTAAAAATCGAAAAATCGGTAGAAATAATTGAAAGCATAACTACAATAGGGATAGATAAAACAATGACTCAATACAATCAGCTTTCTATAAAAATATAATTTCCATTTCCATCTGTTTTTTACAAACGTTTTTTGTAAATTTACTTTTCAAGGAATCTTGCACCCCATTAAAAAGCTTAAATGAAGATAATCTGCGTAGGTAGAAACTATATAGATCATGCAAAGGAATTGGGTAATGACGTACCCACTGAGCCCGTAATTTTCATGAAACCTAAGAGCGCCCTTATACAAGCTCATACTCCTTTTTATTATCCTGAATTTACAAATGAATTGCATTACGAGTGCGAATTAGTAGTAAGAATTTGCAAAAATGGAAAATACATTCAAGAGCGTCATGCACCAAATTACTATAATGCTATAACGGTTGGAATAGATTTTACTGCACGAGACATTCAACAAGAATTAAAAAAGAAAGGGTTGCCATGGGAAAAGGCAAAGGCTTTTGATAATTCTGCTGCTATTGGAAAATTTATTGAAATGACACCTGCAATAAATAAAAAGAATATTAATTTTTCTTTTTTAAAAAATGATGAAATTGTTCAGAAGGGCAATTCGGGAGAAATGATTTTTAGTATTGATTTTTTAGTGTCACATATCTCTAATTATTTTTCTCTGAACATAGGAGATGTGATTTTTACAGGCACACCTGCAGGAGTGGGCGAATGTTCTGTTGGGGATGTTTTGGAGGCTTTAATGGAAAATGAAAGCTTGCTGAAAATTGATGTGAAATAATTAATCTCTATAAAACTCCATCAAGGAACCAAAATAAATTTCATTCCAGCCTTTTACAATATCCACAAAGTCTTCATCTGGAATATTTGTATGTCTTACTTCTACCGAAGTTTTACCTATATTATCATGTAAAATAATAGTTACAATGGAAGGTTCAGTTTGTTCCCCAAAATACCATTGTTGAACAATTTTTTTGTTGGGTTCAAAGCTGATATTTTTTCCAACGATGCTATCATCCCACAAAGAAAATTCTGTTCCTTCAACAGCTTGCATTTGAGCCTTTTCGCCAGTCCAAAGTATAATAGTGGCTTCGGTGGTAAGGGCGCTGTATAAGATTTCGGGTTCAGTGTTGAGGATGTAATATTTTTTAAAATCACGCATAAGTTGGCAGGTATTAAATTATCAAGCTAATCAAATCAAAGTTTGTACTTTTGATTGCAAAATTGTTGATTAAATTTGTAACTTACTAAGTTGAAAATTCAATTAACAAGGTGTAAATGTAATTCAATCTTCACATTTATAAATACAAAAAGAAAACAGAAATATTAGTGATGATGAAAACGATGATTACTATTTTATTGCTTTTTTATGTTGGCAATACATTTAGTCAAAACAAAGAATATAAAATAGGTCCTAACGGCGATACGATTAATACTGTAAATAAAAATGGTTTAAAAGTTGGGAAGTGGGTGCATGAGGTTCCTGCATTAAGAGAAGAGCCAGGTTATGTGGAGGAGGGCTTTTATGTAAAGGGCCAAAAAGACAGTATTTGGAGAATATATAATTGGGGAGGAGATTTAATAGCCGTAGAAAATTATAAATTGGGCGGGAAGTCTGGCATACAACAGTATTATAATTATTTAGGCGATTTAGAAAGAGAAGAAAATTGGCGACCTTATAATCCTGAAGATCCGTATGATACTATTGCAGTGTATGGTGAGGGTAATGGTGAAATTGTAGATTATAAAATTGTAAAAGCAGAGACGTATAGTGTTAAGGATGGTGAGTGGAAATATTACGAGCCTGGAAGTGGTAGAGTATTAAGAACAGAGACATGGGATAGAAATTATTTGGTAACCCCAAAAGGCTCAAAATCGCAAGTAAAAACATACTATCAGAAATCAGAAAAAGTTGAAAAGACGCAAGAGATGATTGAATGGGAAAAAAAGAATGGCAAGAAAAAAGTGATAGATGGAAGAACAAATTTGTAGTGATGATTTTTCTCAGCAATTTATTTAAGGATTTATCCATAATCAATAGTTTACTACACTAATATCAAATTCATATAAAACCTCGATTCCATAATCTTATTTTAAAATATTTTTTATTCTTGTTTGAAATTGAATCCAGCGCCGGTCTGCGACCGGTGTTTACAAGAGTATTAGGACTTTCTCCTAGTTAAATCATTTTTATACTAAGGAAACCTTTTTGTTGTCTGCGACCGGTGTTTATCAGAGCATTAGGACTTCGTCCTAATTAAATCAATTCTAATTTATAAAAGCCTTTTCAAACTCAAATCCCTTAAACGCAAAAATCCTCAGCAATTGCTGAGGATTTGTTTGTTGGGTTACTAGGATTCGAACCTAGACAAACAGAATCAAAATCTGTTGTGCTACCTTTACACCATAACCCAT
>CANGGD010000022.1 GCA_947453295.1 Chitinophagaceae bacterium
ATAAATTATCAATTTCTGGAAGCACAACCGCAATCGTTTTGCTTTTTTGTTTTCTTAAACTACTGGCAAAAGGATTTACTTGATAGTTTAATTCCTTAGCTTTTGCTAAAACAGCTAATTTAGTAGCGCTACTAATTTCATGACTATCTCTTAATGCTTTAGAAACAGCAGAAATAGAAAGATTTAATTCTTTCGCAAGTTCTTTAAGGTTCATATAGTTAGTTGATAATCTCTTTTGGCAGACAATTCTAAAATAATTCTCCTGTAATCTAATCAAATATTTACGAAAATCTACGAAAACGATTTCGTAAATATTTATCCGCCCCTTGTTTTTTTTACAAATAGAAATCAGATTTTTACAAACTAATTTTAGTTGATTTATTGCACATTATTTTTTATGTGCCGATTCATCTAAGTTTCTGAAATGAAATAGTTATTTTTAATAAAATATTTTTCGCCATTTTAATATCTTTTTTATTATGAAAAAAGTTTACAAACTAATCCAACAGCCTTCTTGTTACATCTTATTTTTTATTTTCGTTTTGTCAACGTTTAATCGTGTTTTTGCACAGCAAACAATCGGGGCTTATCCTAATATTGATGCTGGTTTTGAAGGACAAAATGCTGGAAGTTTTCCTGTTGGAAATCCAAATACAAGCACAACTTTGTGGTCTTATGTTTCAAGTGGGAATGGTCAAACAAGATTAATTACTACTACTGGGGGTTATGGCGGGCCAAAATATTTAAGTGTTGGAAAAACGAATCCTACAACAAATACTTCTACTACAGTAAATAGTAATATCATTTCAAACGGTTCATTTACCCAAAACACAAAATACATCATACAGTTTCATTACAAACAAAATTTGGGAACTCCTGATACAACGTCTTTTGTTTTTGTAAGTATGGATGGCACATCAGGGGCAAGAGACAAACAAAATATTACATTAGGAACACCCACCAGCTGGACTAAATTCTCAAAAATTATTACAACTAATGGAGTTACAGTTCCCTCTTCAAATGGAGTAATTGGAATCAATATTAAACTAACAGGAACCGCTGATGGTGCTACATCTGGTGTAGTAGATGTAGATAATTTCGTTGTTTATAGAGCCGATGATCAAAATAATCCTGCAGTTGATATAATAGCACCCAACGCGCCCACTGGCTTATCTGTTTCTGCTTCAACAGCATTAATAAACCTTTCATGGTCAAGACCAAATACTGGCGTTGATGGAGGTGGTTTCATGGTTGTGAGATACACTTCCAATCCTTCAGGTGATGCAAATCCATTACAAAATGCTGTATACAAAGCAAACGTCTCAAATTTTATAGGTACAAAAGGAACTGTTGTTTTTATTGGTGATACTACTGCTTTTAGTGACGCAACTGTATCCAATGACTCTTCTTATTTTTATAGAGTATATGCTGTTGATAAAGCATTTAATTATTCATCACCAGTAACATCCACATCGGCTGTTAGTCCTCTTGCCAAAATAAATTATTACTATGATGGAAGTGGATCCACCGGGGATCTTACAAATTGGTGGACTAATAAGAATGGAACAGGAACAAACCCTTCCAGTTTTTCCAATAATGGACAGGTTTTCAGAATAATCACCAACGCTGATTTGGTTTCGGGTTTGAACATTACAGGCTTAGGATCAGCTCTTGTAATTGGAGCACCTGCACCTGGTGTAAATGCCGTAACAGTTAGTTTCAATTCGTCATCACTTCCAGGAATTGATACCATTTACCAGTCCCTTGATGGCTCACCAACAATTCTAAATTTTAATACTTCTAATATTCCTTCTATAAACATTCTTGAAGATATTTCTACTGAAGTTCATTACAGGAGCCCAATCAGAGATACGATAAGTAGCTCAAAAACATATTACAAAATTGTGGTTGAAAATGGAGCTGACATTGTATTTAGTGGCTCTCCAATAGTAACAAATTCATTTTTTGTTGAAGAAGGATCAGCAGCAACAATTGGTACTTTATCATCAAGGTGGCTTACTGTTAATGATGGTGCTACAGTAACAATAAATGGTAAAATAACCACACCCAAACTTGTAGGACTAGTTTCTAGTAATGTAGGTACAGCTTCTAATTTAGGGGGTGCTATTCAATTTATTGGTGTTGGAGATATTGTTCTTGGAACTAATTCAACTGTTGAGTATTCTGGCATAAGTACTGTTATAACTAATACTCAAAATATTACACCACGTACCGATTACAGAAATATGATTATAAGTGGAGTAGGGTATTCAAAAACAATGTCTAGTGCCATTACAATTCCAGGATCTTTTACCATGAATACAACAGGTGCAGGGGGATTGGTATTAACAGGGGGAGCACTTACAATAAATGGTGCTTTAACCCTTACTAGTGGAGTAATTCGTTCAGATTCAAATAATATTGTAACACTTGGAACTGGCAATACGGTATCAGGGGGCAGTAATAATAGTTATGTTTTTGGACCAGTTAAAAAAAGTACCAACTCAACATCAGCAGCTGTTTTACCTACTGGAAAAAATGGCTTATATAGATCTGTTACCATTACTCCAAGCGCTGCAACAGCGTCAACTTATCAGGCAGAATTTTTTAACACAGCATACACTACCACTACTTTTGATACTTCTTTAGTTGGTATTGATTCTACGTATTGGAATATAACAAAAATTAGCGGAGCTAGCGCTTCAGTTTCATTAAAATTAGATGGGGTAACTGCAATTCCAAATTCAGATGGTGGAAAAATGTTGGTAGTCTCTTTCTTGAATGGAGCTAATTGGAAATCATTATGGGCACCAACTGGAACTTCACTATCAATTAATCCATCAACTTTATTGGATGGCACGGCAAAATCATCTCTATTAACAACATTTGGTAAATTCACACTTGGTTTAAAAACCGCTTCTGGTCTGCCTCTAAACATAGTTTCATTCAAAGGAAACATACAAAATAATAAAGTTCAATTGACATGGTCTACTACTAATGAAGTAAATGTTAGTCATTTTGAAGTAGAGGAAAGTAATGATGGAATACATTTCAAAAACATTGGTATTGTGATGGCAAATAATTCACCTGCTTTAAATAATTATAATTTTAGCACAACAAATTTGACGCTTTCATCTTCATATTACAGAATTAGAATTCAAAATAATGATGGCAAATCTGATTACAGTCATATTGTATTAATTAGAAGTACACCTAAAACTAATTTAGTTGTAGTAAACAATCCAATACATGAAAATAGAATTTCATTACAGTGTAATAATATACCAAATGGTAAATATTCATTGAAACTATATAACTCTAATGGACAACTTAATCAGCAACAACTTATAAGTATTTCTGAAACATCAAAATCTATTCCATCAATTACTCTTAAAAACACTAGTAATAAAGGTGTTTATATCATTACTTTAACTGGTAATGGTGTAAATGAAGAAACAAGATTTGTACTAGATTAAGTATTAAGTAGTCAAACAAAATTATATTGTAAAATAGTTTTAGAGTCTATGTAATTCATTAATTGTTAGCAAGAATTATTTTGTATTAAAAACAAAAAAATGAAATCCTATTTATTTCCTACACTATTTTCGGTAGTAATTTTATTTTCTATTGGCGCTAAAGCTCAACAAAACATTGGCGTTTTTTCACAGATGGATGGTGGTTATGAATCACAAAATGTAGGTAGCCTTATTTCAACATCATCCAGTAGCACGCCAGATGCAAGTTTTTGGGCTAGGGGAGGAACTTCAGGATCTGGTTCTCCCTCTATCAACAGTGCAGGCGCAAGAACAGGTATCAAATCGTTTACCGCGATTAATACCAAGACAACTTCCAATAGTCCAAGAACATATCTTTCACCTGCGGCCCCTATTATCGCCTCCACTAATTACGTAATACAGTTTTTTTGTAAAGCAACAGACGGAGTTAATTTTCCAAGCACTCTTGTAGTGGCGGGCGTCTCCTCAGCAACTGGAACTACTGCTGTTTGGGATACTGTTTCATTTAATAGTAATCCCAATCAGTTTACCAAATATGGAATTTTTGTAACCTCACCAAGTGTCACTCCAAATAATGGATTTAGCGCATTAAAAATATCAAGCGTTTCAACATCTTTTCCTACAAATAATCTTGCCGGATTAGATATTGATGATTGGGTAGTTTATCCTGGAACTGAACTTGACACTATTGCTCCGGCAAATCCTGGAACAGCGACAACTGCGAATCCAACAGGTATAAAATTAGATGTAAGTTGGACGGCTTCATCCAACTTAGATGATGGTGGTTATGTTGTTGTAAGATATACAACTAACCCTATTGGTGAACCGAATCCAAATATCAATGGAATTTATCAAGTTGGAAATACAATCGGCAATGGTACTGTTGCTTATATTGGTACAGCTAATAATTTTTCAGACATAGGATTATCAAACAACACAACTTATTATTACAGAATTTATGCTGCAGATAAAGCATTTAATTATTCTGACTATGTTTCTGCAAGTGGCACTACAAATTCTAGTACAGTAACTATACAATATTACATTGATGCTAATTTGGGAGATGATAATAATAATGGCTCAATAAACAACCCCTGGAAAAACATCAGTAAACTTAACAACCTAACATTAGTTCCTGGTACAGAAATTTATTTAAAAGCAGGAAGTGTTTGGACTGGCCAAAAATTAAAATTTAAAGGATCTGGATCTGCTTCATTTCCAATAATTGTAACCAGCTATGGAGAGGGAGCTCAACCTTTACTTGCAGGCAATGGAATTGTAGGAGAAGCAGTTGTGTACTTGTACAATCAACAATATATAGAATTATCAAACCTTGAAATTACCAATTCTCCTAACGGTCCAGTTAATAGCGATTTTTTTGTTGGTTTGTATAGTTCAACTGGCACTAATCCTAATCCTTTAGGAGCAGACAGACGCGGAGTAATGATTGCCATTGATAATTTTGGAACTGCCAATCATCTTTATTTGAAGAATTTAAACATTCATCACATTAAAGGTCAGTTGGGAAGTGGTTCAACAACTGTAAATGGAGCCATACCTAAAAGAACAGGAGGTATTTATTTTAGTGTGCTTGGAAATTCAGAAACAACCAATTCGAAATCTAGATTTAATGATGTATTGATTGATAGTTGTAACATTAATTATTGTGAAAACACAGGCATTTCATTAGATAACGAATGGAATGTTTATTATCCAGGAGGAACAGAACTAACAGATTGGTATACACGAAGATTTTCAAACATAAAAGTATCAAACAATGTAATTCATCACATCGGAAAAAATGCAATGATTATAAGATGTACAGATGAAACTGGTTTGATAGAACATAATGTATGCTATGAAACAGCGGTAGGAACCACTGGTAATACTATGTTTACAGCAAGAGCTAGAGGTACAGTTTTTCAATATAACGAAGGATATTACAATAGATCTACTACTCAAAATGTAGATCCAGGTTCAATTGATGGAAGTATGTATGATCCAGACTTTGGAAGTATAGGAATTATTTTTCAGTATAGCTATAGCCATGATAATTCAGAAGGAATTTACTGGGGATGTAATACTAAAGGGTCTGCTAATAATACAACAGGAATTCCTGATCCTCAAGACACAGGCTGTATCCTTCGATATTGCGTAAGTCAAAACGATAAAGGAAGATTGATATTTTTTAATTATTCTTCTGCTGGCAATGAGATTTACAATAATGTTTTTTATACCAAATCTGGGTTAAGTCCTCAAATTATTGTAGAAAACGATGGCAATAGCCATACCTACAATTTTTACAACAATATTATTTACAATCAAAGTGGCTCTACAACATACGCATTTGGAACTGGTGCCGGTGTACAAACAAGAACGATTCTAAATAATGTATTTTATGGAAATCACCCCTCGTCCGAACCGGCTGATGCAAACAAAATAAATACAGATCCAATGCTGGTAAATCCCGGTAGTGGTTCCTTAACAGGTACCAATGGTATTAATTCTTTAAGTGGTTATAAATTAAAAACCGGTTCTCCTGCGTTAAGTTCAGGAAGAATAATTAATAATAATGGCGGTTTCGATTTTTTTGGATCCATAATACCTTCTTCAGCACCTAATCGAGGCTGTTATGAAGGAATTGGAATTGGCACTGTTCCTGTCCTAATAACAAAATTTAATTTGATCAAGTATCTTAACTATGTAAATATTCAATGGACTGTTCAACATGAACAGAATCTTCATAGGTATGAAATTCAAAGATCAAACGATGGTGTTCATTTTATAACTATTGCCACACAATATAAAGGGTCCTCTGTAAACGGAAGTCAAGAATACTTTAGTACAGATTATACTCCTCAAAAAGGAATTAATTATTACAGAATCAAGTCTGTTGATGTTGATGAAAAATTCATTTTCTCTGAAATAAAAAAGGTTGAATTTGAAACCATTTCTTCAGCAATTGTGTTTCCAAATCCTGCTCAAAAAGAAATAACAATTAACTTCCCTTCATGCAATCAGTTTGTTTCTTCAGCATCAATAAAAAATGTAGCAGGCCAATCAGTTATTAAAAATATACAATTAAATAAAGTCAATACTTCTATTAATATCGATAATTTATCAAAGGGAATGTATTTTATTTCCATCATTGATGAATTGTCAGGTAAAAAATTACAGGAGTTGACTTTTATAAAATAATTTATTTAAGATTATGAATACAATGTATAAACGAATATTATTTTCAATAGCAGTATTGTTAGTAGCTCAACCATTATTATTTGCCCAGACAAAACTATTAACAGGAAAAATTGTAGGGGAAGATAATATGCCGTTATCAGGTGTTACCGTTCAACTAAAAAACACTAAAACAATTAAAGTTTCAGATAATGATGGTCAGTTCTCCATCAGTGCTCCTGATAAGGTTAAAGCAATTTTGAAATTTTCATTTGTTGGGTATGAAACGCAAGAAGTTGTTGTGAAGGAAAATAAAATTCCAACCATTCAGATGAAGACTATACAAAATGCAATGGATGCTGTTGTAGTTGTTGGTTATGGAACAACCAAAAAGAAAGACTTGACTGGCGCTGTAGAAAAATTAAATATAAAAGATATTGCTAAAGCCCCTGTAAGAAGTTTTGAAGAAGCTTTAGGCGGAAGAGCGGCTGGTGTTCAGGTGGTTTCAAGTGATGGACAACCTGGTTCTCCTGTATCAATTGTTATCAGGGGAAATAACTCTATTACACAAGATAATTCTCCTTTGTATGTTATTGATGGCTTTCCAGTTGAAGGAGCAAACAATAATGCAATTAATGTTTCTGAAATTGAATCAATAGAAGTGCTGAAAGATGCATCAGCTACTGCAATCTATGGAGCAAGGGCAGCTAATGGCGTTATTATCATAACTACAAAAAAAGGAAAATCAGGAAAAACTGAAATCAATTATAATACTTATTATGGCATCAATCAAATCATTAAAAAGATGGATGTACTTGATCCTTATGAATTTGTTCGCTATCAATATGAGTATGATTCTATTAATACAAAATCAACTTATTTAACTAACGGCCGTAGCATTGACAGCTACAAAAATTCAAATGGAGTTAACTGGCAAGATTTATTGTTTAGAAATTCTCAAATGGTGAATCATGAATTAGCGCTCAGAGGTGGAAATGATAAAACAACTTTTTCTATTTCTGGTTCTACTCTAAAACAAGAAGGGATTGTAAAATATTCTGGTTATGACAGGTATCAAGGAAGAATAAAATTAGATCAAAAAGCTACAGACAAATTAAAAGTCGGAATCAACGTAAACTATAGTGCTTTAAAATCTTATGGAACTATTCCTTCCTCACTCTCTGGTTCAAGCTCTTCTACAAGTAATTTAATGTTTAGCGTTTGGGGATACAGACCTGTTTCTGGCGATAGTGCAACTGATTTAACTGTTGGTGTAGATCCACAACTAGAAGCAGATTTGATTAGTGGTAATGATGCAAGGTTTAATCCTTTGGAAACAGTACAGTATGAAGTAAGAAATAGAAATACAAATGCATTAACTGGAAATGTAAATGTAGATTATCAAATAAAGAAAAATCTTGTTTGGAGATCAACATTTGGTATTATTAATACAGTAGATAGAAATGAAGAATTTAATGGCTCTAAAACAAGAGGCGGAAGCCCGTTTACTTCCTCTGGAAGAATTAATGGAGTAAATGGATCAATTCTTTTTAACACAAAGAATAATTATGCTAATGAAAACACTTTGAATTATAATTTTAAAGTTGGAAAGAAAAATAGTTTTGATGTTTTAGGAGGCGCCACAATTCAAGCAAACAGACAATTTATTTATGGTTTAGCTGCAACAAAATTACCAAACGAGCAACTTGGTTTTGCAGGTTTAGATGAAGGAACTCCTACTAAAATAACATCCTACAAAACAAACAATAATTTAGTTTCCTTCTTGGCAAGAACCAATTATAATTTTGATTCTAAATATTTGGTAACCTTTTCAATGAGAGCTGATGGATCTTCTAGATTCTCTACAGAAAACAAATGGAGCTATTTCCCTTCAGGTAGTATTGCCTGGAGATTGAGTAGAGAAGATTTTATGAAGCCATTAAAATTTGTAAAAGATGCAAAACTTCGTTTTAGTTATGGAGTAACGGGTAACAATAGGGTTTCTGATTTTGCCTACCTAAGTACATTAGCTTCTGATTTAACGCTTTACTATCCGTTTAATGGATTACCTACTAATTCAGTAATTCCTAATTCACTTGGCAATCCAAATTTAAAATGGGAAACCACTTCACAATCGAATCTTGGACTTGATGTAAGTTTGATGGAAGATAAAATTAGTTTCACTGCAGATGTTTATCAAAAAATTACTTCCAATCTATTATTGAATGCGCAACTTCCTCCTTCTTCTGGCTTTAATCAGGGCTATAAAAACATTGGAAAAGTTCAAAATAAAGGATTTGAATTTTCAATCAATTCAAAAAATATTTCTCAAAAACAAATCAATTGGACAAGTTCATTTAATATTTCATTTAATAGAAATGTTGTACTGGCTTTGAATGAAGGACAAGAATCATTAGTTTCTTTAATCAATTGGGATAATCAATGGAGAAGTTTGCCTGCGTATATTGCCAAAGTTGGTCAACCGCTTGGATTATACTATGGATTGATTTGGGATGGTAATTATCAATACAGTGATTTTGATGTAAGTGGCGCAGGTGTATATACTTTAAAGTCAACGGTTACCTCTAACACATCTGTTTACAATCCTAAAATTCAACCAGGTCATATTAAATATCGTGACTTAAATGGCGATAGAATCATTAATGAAAATGACAAAACAATTATTGGAGATGCAAATCCTGATTTTATTGGAGGGTTAACTAATAATTTTAAATTTCACAATTTTGATTTCAATATCTTTTTTCAATTTTCATACGGAGGAGATATTTTAAATGCAAATAAATTAGTGTTTGAAGGAAACTCAGGAAGAACATTCCAAAATCAATTTACAACTGTATTAGACAGATGGACTCCAACCAATCAAAACAATATTATGTTTGTTGCAAAAGGTGATGGCGACAGGCAATATTCATCAAGAGTTATTGAAGATGGATCTTATCTCAGATTGAAAACAATTCAATTAGGGTATGAATTGCCAAATGCTATAATGAAGCGTGTTAAAATTAACAGCATTCGTTTTTATGTTTCAGCACAAAATTTATTTACTTGGACTAAATACAGTGGTTTAGATCCAGAGGTTTCTGCATACAATTCAGCATTAACACCTGGGTTTGATTATTCTGTTTATCCAAGAGCAAAGACTTTGATTTTTGGTGCTAATGTCAACTTTTAATTCAATTAATATCAATGATATGAAAAAGCAATTTCTATTTTTCGTTTTTACAACTTTACTTTTCATGAGCTTGAATTCATGTAAAAAAGTGTTGGATACCAGCCCGAATGACTTTTTATCTTACAGTCAATTTTACAAAACAGAATCTGATTTAAATGCTGCTGTTGCAGGTATTTATAGTTCATTGGCACAAGATGGAACCTACGGAAGAAATATTCCTATCGAATTGGAAATGGGTAATGATGAAGCGCATTATAACAATAGAAACAACTACAACAATGTTCCCAGTTTATATGACTGCCAGGCATCAACTAAAATTTATTCCGATTGTTGGACAGCGCTCTATCAAGGAATTGGAAGAGCAAATTTATTGTTAGCCAACATTGATAACGCAACAACAGTTGCTGATTCAATCAAAAAAAACATTTACGGCGAAGCCCTTTTCTTAAGAGCATTTAATTATTTTCAATTAGTATCTCGCTTTGGTGATGTGCCATTGGTTTTAAAGCCTACCCTGCAATCAACCAATCTTAATAATCCAAGAACACCTTCAATAGAAGTATATAATCAAATCTTAAGCGACATGAAGGCTGCAGATAGTATGGTAAAAGAGGTAACACAAATAAATTGTGGTACTAGGATTTCCAAAACTGTTGTAGAAGGAATGATTGCGCGAGTGTACATGAAAATGGGCGGTCACCCCTTAATGTTAGGTTTGCCTGCTTTTGATTCTGCAAAAACCTATGCACTAAAAGTTATTAATAGTGGTTTGCATTCTCTGAATCCAAGTTATAGACAAGTATTTATTAATCATTCAGCTGATAAATACGATAATGTATATCGCGAAAGCATGTGGGAAATAGAATTTTATGGCAATAACACACCTCAAGGTGCGGTTGCCCCCGGCAGTAGATTTGCTTGTCAGTTAGCGATGAGATATACCGGAACAGATCCAAATGCAATTTATGGATATGGTTCTTATGTTCCGAGTGGAGTCTTGTATAATATGTATACAGCTTATTCTTCAACAACAGATACCATGAGAAGAAATTGGAACATGCCAGAATTTACTTACAGTGGAAACACCAATCCTATTTCTCCAACAGTATACACAACAGGTACCTATACATTTGAAAGAGATTGTGGTAAATGGAAAAGAGAATATGAAGTATTTTCTCCAAAACAAAGAGATTGGGGTCCAACAAACTTTCCTATAATCAGATATTCGGATGTTTTATTAATGGCAGCTGAAGCAGAAAATGAAGTCAATGGTCCTACTTCAGTAGCAATAGGATATGTGAATCAAGTGAGAACTAGAGCTAAAACATTACAGTTGTTTTCAACAAAAGTACCTACTCAAGAATCTTTCAGAAAATTTATTCAGGAGGAAAGAGCAAGAGAATTGTGTTTTGAAGGATTAAGAAAATTTGATCTGATTAGATGGGGAATTTTTATGGGCAGAATGGATTTTACAAAAAATGCAATTGCCAACAGTACAGCTACTTCTACAAATAAAACAAGATTTTTGGGAGGATATTTGAATGTAAAAGATAGGGATACTTTATTGCCAATACCAAGTTCAGAACTATCTGTTAATTCAATGGCAACTCAAAACCCAGGTTGGTAAGAAATTAAAAAGCGAAAATTATTTTAGATATGAAACAAAAATTATTTTTATCCTACATCATTGTTGTATTGTTTTTACTTTCTTGTAAGAAAGATATTCCGGGCAATACATTTGATACGGATTTTTTCTATGCTCAATTAGCTTCTAGCAATATTAATATTGGAGACTCAGCAAAATTTATATTGACTGAAAATCCAGATATCATTACTTTTTATTCTGGTGAAATTGGTCATGAATATAAAAATAGAAATAGGACTGTGCTCGAAGGGGGTTCCTTAAAAATGAAATTTCAAACCAGAGTAACTAATCTTCCAGCGGATACACTTGATGTTATGATTTCAAATGACTTCTCTGGTATTTATGATTCTACTAATGTAGCTAATGCACATTGGACTAAACTAACAGACAGCTTTAAATTTCCAGACCCTGCTGCTACTTTGGGAGTTTTTTACCCATCAGGTGTAACCGACGGCCAGTTTTTAGATATCACTAGTTTTACTACAGCTGGCAAACCATTTTATTTAGCTTATAAATATGATTATAAAGCTCCAACAAATATTATATGGAGTATTGCTAAATTAGGTATGTATAATATTTTTCCAAGCAGTTTCGGTGTGGCTAATGCTACTGTTATAGACTCAACACAAATTAATTCTGGTAGTTTTGGAGCAGTTCAATTTAATGATCCGGCAGCTAGATGGTCAACTTCTTCAACATATTTAAAATGTACAAACTCTTTAGTTGCTCCTATTGGTGCACAATATTGGTATATCTCAAGAGCGCTTAATTCAAGTGCAGTTGCACCAGACTTACCAATAATTATAAAAAACATTACAGAAACTCCGTTGAAAAACTTTGAATATAAATATAATAAAGCAGGTGTTTACACTGCTTCAATAGTAGCTTCTTATCAAAGATTAAATTACGAGAAAACTTTTGTAAAAGAATTCATCATTATCGTACAATAAATTTCGATTTAAATTAAATATCTAAAATGGCTACCTACAAAAAATCGAATTTATTTCTTTTTTTATTTATTGTAAGTTTAAAAACGCTAACTGCACAAACTGCTTTTTTTAAAGACAGTATAACAGTTGAGGCTAAAGTGTGGAGTAAAGATGAAAACAAACAAGTACATTATAGCGATTGGAAATCAAACATTTCAAAACGAGTTGTAGATGTTATTGGCTGGACTAAAAATTCAAAGAGTAACAATTTAGGAAAAGTAGAAGGGCCAAAATATTTTTCAACAAGAAAAATAAAAAATCGTTGGACAGTTATTGATCCGAAAGGGAATGCAATAATTATAAATGCAGTAAATTCTATAAAATTATCAAAAACTGATGTAGTACCAACCCTATATTCAAACAAACAGATGTGGATGTCTGCAACAATTGATTCATTAAGAAACTATGGTTTTAATATGGCCGGATGCTGGAGTGATACAGGTTCTATAATTGAATACAACAAAAATCAAAACAAGAATCCATTTCCATATACAGTACAATTAAATTTATTAAATGGTTATGCTTCATCAGCAAAAAAACTTAATCCAGAAAGAAAAGAAGAATCTATTTTGTCATTTATTTTAGATCCATCGTTTGAAACGTATTGTTTGGAGCAAGTAAAAAAGATTTCTTATTTATCAACAGACAAAAATTTATTCGGTTATTTTTCAGATAATGAACTGCCTTTTACAAATAATGAATGCAAGCTCATTATGGATAAAAAAAATTCTTCTAATCAATTGTATACTTTTCTACAAAATTGGTTGAAAGAGAAAGGTATTAATGAGGCCAATATTTCAAATGATCAGAAGCAAGAATTTATTGGTTTATTGGCTACTCAATATTATAAGATTGTAGGTAATGCAATTAAATCGGCAGATGCTTATCATCTTTATATTGGAAGCAGAATTCATTCAAACGCAAAAAACAATCCATACATTTTCAAGGCAGCGAATCCATATGTAGACATCATCTCAATTAATTATTATGGTGATTGGCAACCACAACTCAAATTTATAAAAGAATGGGAACAGTGGTCTGATAAACCTTACTTCATCACAGAATTTTATACAAAAGCAGAGGAATCAGGCATGAACAATATGAGTGGTGCAGGATGGATTGTAAGAACTCAGAAAGATAGAGGTGTTCACTACCAAAACTTTTGCATGCAATTATTGCAATCTAAAAATTGTGTAGGGTGGCATTGGTTTAGGTATCAAGACAATGATCCTACAGATACAAAAGCCGACGATTCAAATAAAGACTCCAATAAAGGTATAATAGATATTAATTATCGTTATTATACACCGTTAGTAAATGCAATGAAGGAATTGAATGATACAGAATATCAATTGATAAAAATATTTGACAAAAAAAATAAATAAAGATGAGTGAATTATTTTCATTGAAAGGAAAAGTAATCGTAGTAACTGGAGGCACTGGTGTATTAGGCAAATCTTTTGTAAATGGAATTGCTGATGCGGGTGGTACAGTTGTAGTATTAGGCAGAGACATGGAGAAGGCAATCAATATTTCTAATGAAATCATAGGTAGAGGTGGTGTATCTATGCCAATTTCTGCCGATGTATTAAATGAAGAAGAAATGGTAGCTGCAAAAGAAAAAATAATAGCCGCTTATGGTAAGATAGATGGCTTAGTAAATGCAGCTGGCGGTAACGTTCCTGAAGGCGTATTACAAAATGATGCGGATATATTTTCATTGAATATAGAAGGAATGAAAAAAGCACTAATTCTAAATGTATGGGGTACAGTTATACCTACTCAAATATTTGGTGGAGCAATGGTGCAAAATGGTGGAGGAAGTATTGTTAATATTTCTTCTGTAAGCCCTAAACGCGCGCTTACCAAAGTATTAGGTTACAGCATGGGTAAGGCTGCAATTGATTCTTATAATCAATGGTTTGCTGTAGAAATGGCCAATCGTTTTGGTGATAAAATTAGAATGAATGCTTTAATGCCAGGGTTTTTCTTAACAGAACAAAATAGAACATTACTCACCAACGCAGATGGTAGTTTAACAGAAAGAGGAAATTCAATCATCAGCAAAACACCGTTCAAGCGCTTTGGACATCCTGATGAATTAATTGGAGCACTCGTTTATTTATTGAGTGATGCGTCCAAATTTGTAACGGGCACACAAATTGGTGTGGATGGCGGCTTCTCTGCATTTAGTGGTGTTTAAAAAATTTATAATGAAAAAAGAAATTGATGTACTATTTTCAAAAAGTGTAAAAATATTTTTACCTGCGTTTTTTGTGATGCTTATTTTAACATCCAAAATTTCGTTTGCTCAGCAAATTTTTGATAGAACAATTATCCCCATTAATACATCCTGGAAATTTACTAGCAAGCCTGTTGCTGATGTGTTTCGTGCAGATTATGAAGACAGTCATTGGGAAGATGTAAATATTCCGCATAGCTATAATAACACAGATCCTTATGATGATAACAATGATTATTACAGAGGCATAACTTGGTATAGAAAAAAATTAAAACTCAATTCATCTTACAAAAACAAAAAAATATACATTGTATTTGATGGTGTAAATCAGATAGCTGATGTTTATGCAAATGGTGCATTTGCAGGTAGACATAAAGGTGGGTACACAGCTTTTACCATTGACATAACTCCATTTGTTAAAACCGACGGCTCCGATAATGTCTTAGCTGTGCAAGTAAATAATGCTCCCGATATGTTTATTGCACCATTAGATGTTGGCTATACAATCTACGGCGGCATTTACAGAAATGTACATTTACTTATAACAGATTCTGTTCACTTTTCGATGGATAATTATGGTTCTAGCGGAGTATTTGTTACGCCATCTTTTAATAATAATTCGATTAAGGTTAAAGTAAAAGGAGAATTGTCAAATGAAACAATTCAAAAAAAACAAGTAGAAATAAAATGCAGTTTGTTTGATTCTGCTCATCAACTAGTATCTACTTCTTCTAATTCATATTTTATAAAACCTAATCAAAATGATTTTTCTTTTGAGTCTCAATTAGAGAAAAATTTGAATCCAGTTTTGTGGTCGCCTGAAAATCCTTATCTCTATACTTTAACAACACAAATTTTAGAAAACGGAAAAGTCATTGATCAACTTTCATATCCTGTTGCATTTAAAACAATACGTTTTTCTTCAGACAGCGGGTTCTTCTTAAATGGAAAAAAATATATTTTAAAAGGTACCAATCGTCATCAAGATATGATGAAAAAAGGAAGTGCTCTTACACAAGAAGATCACGAAAAAGATTTACAATTAATTAAAAAAATGGGCTGTAACTTTTTGCGCCTCGCTCATTATCCGCAAGATCCGTATGTTTTGAAAAGAGCCAATGAATTGGGATTGTTGATTTGGGAAGAAATCCCTTTGGTAAATTATATGAACATCAACAATGAGTTTCTTCAAAATTGTAGCAACATGTTGAAGGAGATGATTCGTCAACATTATAATAATCCTTCGATAATCTTATGGGGTTCTATGAACGAAATATTTTTAAATGATTATTATAACAAAAGAACTCAAAAAATTCAAGACTCTTTATATGGGGAAAATGCAAGAGCATATGAAACAATTTTGGATAGCGTTGTAAGAACAGAAGATCCTTATAGATACAGCACAATCGCAATGCACATGAGCAGCGACTATGATAAATATAAAATTGACATTATTCCTCAAGTTGCTGGATACAACATTTACAATGGTTGGTATAGTGGCAAAGTTGAAGAGTTTGGAAAAACATTTGATAAGAAACATGAATCAAAACCCAATCAGATTATTTTAGTTAGCGAATATGGGGCAGAATCTGACGCATCTGTTAATACAGAAAAACCCACAAGACTAGATAACACCGGTCAATATCAAAGGTATTTTCATGAATCTTATTTGTCTCAAATTAAGAAGCGAAATTATTTTGCAGGCACAGCTATTTGGAATCAATTTGATTTTGGTAATCCAAACATAGGCGGTACAATATCAAATATAAATCACAAAGGAATGTGCACTTGGGACAGGAAACCCAAAGATGCATTCTATTTATATAAAGCTAACTGGAATGAAGAGCCGATGGTTTATATAGCTTCAAGAGACTGGCCGGTTAGAGCAGGATATTTGGGAGACTCCTCTACTATTGATGTTTATTCAAACGGTAAGCGAGTAAGCTTGTTTTTAAATGGAACAGAAATTAGCAGCAAATTTATTAACGACGTTTGTAAAGCAACTTGGCAAGTGGTTTTTAAAAATGGAAATAATGTGGTAGTTGCAAAATCTTTTTTCAATAAAAAAACAATAAGCGATACATTCAACATATTCTATAATGCTTATGCAAAAGAATTTACATCAATTTCATCTTCTGTTTCGTCATTATCTTTATTGCCTTCATTGTATATAAATTGTGGATCCAATGCACAATTTAAAGATGATAAACAAAGTATATGGTTAGAGGATAAGCCCTATACTAAAGGAAGCTTTGGTTATATAAATGGCGAACCTTCTTTTATTAGTTTAAAAGGAAAAATAACTAATACAGATAAGCAACCATTGTTATACACTTACTTAAATGATATTAAAGAATATAAATTGGATGTTCCTACAGGCACTTATGCAGTAACAATGTTTTTTGCTGAACCTGAATATCATGAAGCTGACAAAAGAGTTTTTGATGTCTCCATTAATCAAACAAAACTTTTATCCAATTTAGATTTATATAAAGAAGCTGGCTATTGCACAAGCTATTCCAAAAAATTCATCATCAATGTAAAAGAAAATGAAGGTTTAAAAATAAAATTTGATGCACAAAAAGGGAAAGCTATTTTAAACGGCTTACAAATTGAAAAAACAAATTAAATGCTGAAAATTAAAAAGAGTTTCATTTTTCTGGTTTTTATTTTATGCTTTGTTAATTATACAAAAGCAACAATACTATTGCCATCAGTATTTTCAAGCAACATGGTTCTACAGCAAAAAACTAATGTAGCTATTTGGGGTTTATCTGAATATAATGAAACCGTAACTGTTTTTACTTCTTGGAATAATGTAACTATCAAAACAAAAGCTGATCAAAAAGGAAATTGGAAATGTTATATGTCAACACCATCTGCTGGTGGACCATACACCATAACTATAAAAGATAAAGATGCTATTACATTAACTAACGTTTTAATCGGTGAGGTTTGGTTTTGTTCAGGCCAATCTAATATGGAAATGCCCATGAAGGGTTTTAAAAATCAACCTGTTTTATCTTCAAATGAAATTTTGTTGGAGGCTGATAATAGCAACCTTAGACTTTTTGATTCAAAAAGGGCTGCTTCAACAACACCACTAACTAATTGTGGAGGCGATTGGAAAGAATCAAATATTGAGATAGCAAAAAATTTTAGTGCTGTAGCTTACATGTACGGAATGATGCTTCAAAAAAAATTAAAAGTTCCGGTAGGCATTATAGTTAGTTCTTGGGGAGGCACAAAAATTCAAAGCTGGATGAGTAAATCGGCTTTACAGGATATTCCAGAAGTTGAAATTTCAAATAGAGTAGACACCGCATCAGATAAACAAAAATATCCAACTACTTTATACAACGGCATGATAGCTCCTTTTGTCGGATTTGGTATAAAAGGATTTATATGGTATCAAGGAGAAAGTAACAGACACGAACCAAATATCTATGGAAGACTACTTACTTCTATGGTAAAAAGTTGGAGAGCAGAATGGAATGATAATAAAGACAGCCTGCCTTTTTATTATGTTCAAATAGCACCTTACGGAAACAAGGACACAACTAGAAGTGTTCGCGGCATCAGAGAAGCACAGATGCAAGCAATGAATACCATACCAAATTGCGGAATGGCATCTACAATGGATATTGGCGAAGATGTTTTTATTCATCCTCCGTATAAAAAAGAAGTTAGTGAACGTTTGTTGTATTGGGCTTTAGCAAAAACGTATGGATATAAAGGCATTTCTTTCAGCGGTCCAATATATAAATCAATGAAAATTGATAAAACAAAAATTAATATCAGTTTTGATTATGCTGAATATGGACTTAGTTTTTTTGGAAAAGAGTTACAAAATTTTGAAATCGCTGGAGCAGATAAACAATTTTATGCAGCCACTGTAAAAATAAAAGAAGATGGAACAATAGATGTTTGGTCCGAAAAAGTTCCTACACCCGTTGCAGTTAGGTATGCTTATAAAGATTTTGTGAAAGGAGATTTATATAATACGTTCGGATTACCTGCTTCATCTTTTAGAACAGATAATTGGTAAAGCGACAAAAATTAGTAGAATTAAAAATACATAGAGATGAAACAAATGCAACAAACCATGAGATGGTACGGACCTAATGACCCTGTGAGTTTATGGGATATTCGTCAGGCGGGTTGTTCGGGAGTTGTTACTGCACTCCATCATATACCCAATGGAGAAGTTTGGACGATCGAGGAAATTGAAAAAAGAAAAAAATTAATTGAAGATGCAGGAATGATTTGGTCTGTTGTAGAAAGTGTACCAGTTCATGAAGCGATTAAAACACAATCGGAAGGATATCAACAATACATTGAAAACTATAAGCAATCTATAAAAAATTTAAGTGCATGTGGAATACATATAGTAACCTATAATTTTATGCCTGTAATGGATTGGACCAGAACCAATCTGGCTTATCCAATGCCTGATAAATCTTTAGCACTTTTGTATGTGAGAGCAGAAGTAGTAGCATTTGATTTGTTTATTCTTAAAAGAAAAAATGCAGCCCAAGATTATACTCCTCAAGAAATAGAAAGAGCTACAAATCGTTTTTCAGAAATGACTGAAGAGGAAAAATTATTACTAAAGCAAAACATGATTAAAGGATTACCTGGCAGTGAAGAGAGTTTTTCATTAGAGCAATTTCAACAAGCATTAGATAAATACGAAGGAATAGATGCGAATAAATTAAGAGCTAATTTGATTTATTTTTTAAAAGAAATTATTTCCGTCGCTGACGAATGTAATGTTAAATTGGTTATTCATCCCGACGATCCTCCATATCCATTATTAGGATTGCCAAGAGTTGTGAGTACCGCAAATGATATAGCATTGTTGGCTGAGGCTGTTCCCTCTTTAAATAACGGACTTTGTTTTTGCACCGGATCTTTTGGTGTAAGAGCAGATAATGATTTGCCTGCAATTGTAAAGCAATTTGGTAACCGCATTAATTTTATTCATTTAAGAGCTACCAAAAGAAATGAATATGGCGATTTCTATGAAGACAATCACTTAGAAGGTGATGTTGATATGTACGCAGTGGTAAAAGAAATAGTAAAGGTAATGGAGGAAAGAAATGTATCAATACCGATGAGGCCAGATCACGGACATCAAATGCTTGATGATTTAAAAAAGAAAACAAATCCCGGGTATTCAGCAATCGGTAGATTAAGAGGCCTTGCAGAATTGAGAGGATTAGAAATGGGTATCATAAGAAGTAGGCAAGAATTAATAACAGAAAAAAATTAAGAAATAAAATGGCTGCAAATAAAACTATCATCACTGATAATTTTTTATTACAAAATGAAATATCTAAAATATTGTATCATCAATATGCAAAAGACCTACCAGTAATTGATTATCATAATCATCTGCCACCGGATCAAATTGCAGAAAATAAAAAATTTGATACCATCACTGAAATTTGGCTTAAGGGTGACCACTACAAATGGCGCGCCATGCGCGGTTTAGCAGTAAATGAAAATTTAATTACAGGCACTGCTTCTGATGAAGAAAAATTTACGGCATGGGCTACTTGTTTTCCACAAACAGTTAGAAACCCTTTGTTTCATTGGTCTCAAATGGAATTAAACAATCCTTTTGGGATAAATGAATATTTAAATAAAGAATCGGCAGCATCTATTTATAATCAATGCAACAATTTATTGCAACAAGATAATTTTTCTACTCAAGGATTATTAAATCATTTTAAAGTAGAAATGGTTGGTACAACAGACGATCCTTGTGATGATCTGCAATTTCATCAACAGCTTACAAAAGATGGTTGTAAAATTAAAGTACTGCCTTCGTTTAGACCCGACAAAGCTTTTAACATTGCAGACAAATCTTCCTTCATAGGCTATTTAGAAAAATTAGAAACCGCTAGTGGAATTAAAATAATTACATTAACCGATTTGTTGAATGCATTAGAAAACAGATTGAATTATTTTCATGAAAATGGTTGCAGAATTTCAGATCATGG
>CANGGD010000023.1 GCA_947453295.1 Chitinophagaceae bacterium
AGCAAATCCAGCATATGAAAAAGCAATGCAACTTTCAATGGCTGACACAATTAAAAACAAAGCCTATTTAATGAACAGCTATAAATACTTTGTTGCTTATTATGCCAATATTATGAAGGATAAAAACATGGCTGTGAGTTATGTAGAAAAGGCTCTCGCTTTAGATCCTACTGATGCTGAAGCGAATTCTTACAAAGCAGCTTTGCTTAATACAAAAGAATCTTCTGGCAATAAGCCAACAAAAAAACCGTAAAGATTTTTAATTTTTCCAATCTTAAATTATAACAAAAAAGCCATTCAAATTGAATGGCTTTTTTTATAGGGAATGATTTTATTTATGGGAAAATTCCTAATTCCGCATAGCTAGTTGCTACTTTGTTAATAGCGCTTACGTATGCAGCTGTTCGCATGTCTGGTATTTCTGGATTAGCGTGCCATACATCCATAATTTCTCTGGTGGCAGAAATCATTGTTTCTTCTAATCCGCTATGCACTAAATCTTGTTCATCTGGACCATGCATAATGAATTTACGTTCAGTATCGCTTACATTTTTACCTGTTAATTCTTCAATTTGCGATAGGATATGCGTATTCATATTTTCTGTGAAACGCTTTTCCATTCTTCCATAACGTACATGGCTAAGGTTTTTTAACCACTCGAAATAACTAACTGTAACACCGCCTGCATTTAAGTACATATCAGGTACGCATAAAATTCCTTTTTTTGCAAACACCTCATCCGCTTCCGGAGTACAAGGTCCATTCGCAGCTTCTCCAATTATTTTTGCTTGAACCCTTGGCGCATTTTCGCCATTAATTACATTTTCTAATGCTGCAGGGATTAAAATATCGCAAGGCAATTCCAATGCATCTGTATTTTTAGCCAAATTTGTAGCACCAGGGAAATTTAAAATTGATCCTGTTGCTTTTCTATGTTGAAATACTTCTTCTTCATTTAATCCGTCGGCACAAAAAATAGCACCTTCAAATTCAGCTAAGGCAATCACTTTTGCACCAGCTTCTCTGAAAAATTTAGCAGAATGATAGCCCACATTTCCTAAACCTTGAACCACGACTGTTTTGTCTGTTATGCCAATTACTAAGCCTAATTTACTCATCACCTCAGGCATGTTACATACTTCTCTGATTCCAAAAAATACACCTAATCCGGTGGCTTCAGTTCTACCTCTCACTCCACCTTGAGTTACAGGCTTACCTGTTACACAACCTGCGGCATCAATTTCTCCTGGTTTTAAAGATGCATAGGTATCAACTATCCATGCCATCTCTCTTGGACCAGTACCATAGTCTGGTGCTGGAACGTCAATGCCAGGACCAATAAAATTTTTCTTAACTAATTCGGCTGTATATCTACGTGTGATTTTTTCTAACTCATAAGTAGAATATTTGCGCGGATTGATTTTTATTCCTCCTTTACCACCACCAAATGGCACATTCACAATTGCACATTTATAAGTCATTAAAGAAGCCAAAGCCATCACTTCATCTTGATTCACCTCATCACTGAAACGAATACCTCCTTTGCAAGGAGATTTATGTTGACTATGTTGAACACGATACGCTTCAATTACTTCAATTGAACCATTATCTAATTTTACTGGAAAGCGCATCTGATAAACACTATTGCACGCCTTAATTTGTTCGAGAATACCTAAATCCCATTTTGTGAATTTAGCTGCTTTGTCAAAACTTCTTTCAACGCTATGAAAAAAGCTGTAATGTTGATTTGAAGACATATTGTTGGTTTTTATTTTAAATGGATCGTTATTTATTTTTTATTGATTTCTTTTTCAAATTTATTTATTTTTCTATCAATCATAAAAACATATAAAAATAAGCCTAGTAGGATTGTTAAGCAGACAGCAACAACTGTAAATATTTTTCCGTTGCTTCTTAAAGTATCTGCCATTTCAATTTCATTTTGAGCAAAAAGATTGAATGAAATAAATAGTGAGAAAATTAATAGTAAGATCTTATTCATGAATAATGTTTTTGTCTTTTAATAATTGTAATCTGATTTTTAATGTCGCAATCCAAACGCCTAGTAAAGTCCAGCCAATAATTGCAGGATAAAAAACCATTCGCATAGACGAATCTAAATCTTTTCTATCCAATGCAGGGTTTCCGCTGTCACTTCCCGGAGCACCAGGATGCAAGCTTCCTACTAATCTGGGAATAATCCAAATACTTGGAAAAAGCATACAAAAAGCGAAAATATTATACACTGCACTAATTCTTGCTCTTTTATCTATGTCATTAAAAGATCCTCTCAATACAAAGTAAGCTCCATAAATAAGAAGCGCAATGGCAGCACCAATTAATTTAGGCTCTTTCAATACACTGGCTAATGATTGTCCTTGATCAGTAATCCAAGTTACATTAACCCATAAAAACCCGGTTAAATATCCCAGTATCCCAAACAAACTTCCTACTGCAGCAAAGTTTACAGCAAAAACATCATTTTTATAATTAAAGTTGCGTAAATACTTTATGCTATAAACAACACTTACGCTGAATAAAATCATCATGCCCATCCACATGCAAACATGAAAATAAAGATTACGAATCGTTTCATTCAAAATTGGCAATCTTGGAACTTTTAATAAAAAGCCCGCAACGATGGTGTAGACCAAAAGAATAAATGATAATATTTTCCACCAGTAATTTTTCACTTCTTATTTTTTAAACTTGACAAAGTTATAGGAATTGAATACACAGATTCATAAATAATTGAAAAAGATTCCTACTATTCCTTCCACAAATATGGAAACAATATTATTGCCAATGTAATTACTAAAACATCCAACATAGAGGTAATGAAAACCAGCTGTAATATAGCTCCGCCTCTAAAGACCTCTCCAAATGCAGCTTTGCTGAGTTTCATCAACAACAAAAGTTGTGGTAAAATAACTGGAAAGCCAAGAATTGCTATTAACGCTGCGTTTTGTTGTGCTTTCGCTGCAATTGCACTCATTAAGGTAAAAACAAGGCTTAATCCCAAACCACCCAATAAAACAATACCAACAAACATCCAAGAGTCTATTAGTGGGTTACCTAAAAAAATCATACACAACACAAAACCAATCAAACTCATGAAAAGCATCAGAACGATGTTATACATTAATTTAGAGATGATAAACGCAACAGGAGATGCTACCGAATAAAAATATAGCATTCGACCTTTGCTTTCCTGAAGAAAACTTTTTGCAACCGCATTCACACAAACAAAAAGTTGAATAACCCAAAACAAACTATTCCAGGTTTGGCCATCTGGATTATCCATCATGGAAAGATAAATGACAAAAATAGTAGAGGCTACATATAATAAGATTCCATAAAACGTATGCTTTTGCCTGAATTCCAATAAAATATCCTTATTAAATAAGGCCCATATTTGACGAAACATGAACGCAAAGTAATGATAATCAGAAGAAGTTTTTCAATAAAACAAAAAAAACGTATTTAAAACAGTTTTTGGTGAGTAAAGTCTTTATAAATGAGGTTGAAAATCACTATAATTTCTTAATCCTTTTACCTACTTTTATGCCTTCAAAAATTAAAAAAATAAATATGAAAAAATTACTACTGTTTTTCATGACAATGGTTTTCATCAACATCGCCATTTCTCAAGAAAAAAATGCTTGGTCCAAACATCTTGGAAGCGAAAAAGTCATAACAGATAAAGCTGTTTCTCGGGCTTCTTTTCCAACGGATTTTAAATTGTTTGATTTGAATTTTGAAGAGATCAGCCAGGATTTGTTTTCAATCGTTGATAACAAAAACGGGAAGCATACTACAATTATAAATTTACCCAATGCAGCTGGTACTATTGAACAATTTGAAATAGTAGAAGCTTCAAATTTTGAGCCAGCATTACAAGCTCGTTTTCCAGAAATAAGAGCTTTCTCAGGGAGAGGAATTACAGATAAATATGCTACAATAAAATTAAGCATCTCACCGAATTGGATTCAAACTATGGTTTTTAGAACCGAGAAAGAAAATGAATTCATAGAGCCTTATTCTCAGGATCATAAAATATATGCGGTTTATACTTCGCAAAGAAAAGCAGGAGCTTTACCATGGTCTTGTTCAACACAAGAAAACAGAATGGTACTAAATCTAAATAACGAAGTGGCTAATCATAGTAATACTGCCAGATCAGGTGGAGATTTAAAAACAATGAGATTAGCACAATCTGTTACGGCTGAATATTCTAATTATTTCGGAGCAACAAGTGCCACTCAAGTATCATTAGTATTAGCTGGCATCAATGCTACATTAACACGTTGTAATGGAGTTTATGAAAAAGACTTAGCGCTTCACTTGAATTTGATATCAAACACAACTTCAGTAATTTATTATACCGCTTCTTCAGATCCTTATGATGCTGCTACTGCTGGTTCTGGTGGAACATGGAATGCACAATTACAATCTACATTAACTTCAGTAATTGGTGATGCCAATTATGATATAGGGCATTTATTTGGAGCATCAGGTGGCGGTGGAAATGCAGGTTGCATAGGATGTGTTTGCACAAACGGATCAAAAGGAAGTGGATTTACTTCACCTGCTGATGGAATACCTCAAGGTGATAATTTTGATATTGATTACGTTGTTCACGAAGTAGGTCATCAATTAGGCGGCAACCATACTTTTTCAATGAGTAATGAAGGCACTGGCACGAATAAAGAAATTGGATCTGGAATTACAATTATGGGTTATGCAGGTATTACAAGTCAGGACGTAGCGCCTCACTCAATTGATATTTACCATGAGGCTACAATTGCTCAAATTCAAACAAACCTTGGTACAAAAACTTGTCCAGTTACTACATCAATATCAGCTAACAATGCAACTCCGGTAGTAGCAACAGTTGCCAATTATACAATTCCAAAAAGCACTCCATTTGCATTAACCGGTTCTGCCACTGATGCAAATAGTGATCCCTTAACGTATTGTTGGGAAGAAGATGATAATGCTTCCTCTACACAAACAAATGCAAGTAGTGTTGCAAGTGCAACTAAAGCTTCTGGCCCCAATTGGGTTTCATTCAGACCTACTGCTTCTGGCACAAGATATTTCCCGCAATTATCTACTATACTTGCTGGCGCTTTAATTACAGGGCCATTAACTGGAGGAGATGCGGGCACAAACATTGAAGCATTAAGTTCGGTTGCAAGAACATTGAATTTCAGACTAACGGTAAGAGATAATTGTCCTTACAGCTCAACTGCACCTGTAAAAGTTGGACAAACACAATTTACCAACATGGTGGTAACAGTAAGCGCAGCATCAGGACCATTTGCTGTATCTGCTCCCAACACAGCAGTTTCTTATGTTGGAGGCTCAACTCAAGCAATAACTTGGAGCGTTGCCAGCACTACTGCTGCACCAGTAAGTTGTGCTAATGTAAAAATTTCATTGTCAACAGATGGTGGTTTAACTTTCCCTACAGTATTGGCTGCAAGTACACCAAATGACGGAACAGAAAGTTTAGTTATTCCAAATACTCCTTCAACAACTGCAAGAATAAAAGTAGAAGCAGTAGGAAATATTTTCTTTGATATATCAAATGCAAATTTCACGATTACAGCGGGCACAACAGGATGTGGTGTTGCTTCAGGATTTGCTACATCAGCCATTACCACATCTAGCGCAACGTTAGGATGGACGGCTGTTTCAGGAGCAACTAGTTATGCAATTCAATATAGATTTGTAGGTGCTGCTGCTTGGACGAGTACATCAAGTACAACTAACTCTTTATCCCTATCTGGATTAACGGCTTCAACCAATTATGAGTATCAAGTTCAAACAATATGTGCAAGTGGTTCAGCTGCATTTTCTACTTCTGCAACATTCACAACCAGTGCACCATTTGTATGTAACGCTCCAGCAGGATTAACATCTACAGTTACTTCTTCGGGCGCAACAGTAAGCTGGACGGCAGTTTCGGGCGCTGTTAGTTATGCTGTAGACTATAAATTATCTACTGCAACAACATGGACTTCTGCTGCAACTGCATCAACTGCAACTTCTATTGCAATAAGTGGTTTAACTGCAAGCACACTATACGATTGGAGAGTAAGTACCAATTGCGGAACTAACGGTGCAAGTGGTTTTAGTACTGCTCAATTCACAACCAGCGCACCATTTGTATGTAACGCACCAGCAGGATTAACATCTACAGTTACAGCTTCGGGCGCAACAGTAAGCTGGACAGCAGTTTCGGGAGCTGTGAGTTATGCTGTAGATTATAAATTAACTACTGCAACAACATGGACTTCTGCTGCAACGGCTTCAACAACAACTTCTGTTGCAATAAGCGGATTAACTGCAAGCACAGTATACGATTGGAGAGTAAGTACCAATTGCGGCACTAACGGTGCAAGTGGTTTTAGTACTGCTCAGTTTACAACAAGTGCAGCATCAGTTTGTGGAACAGCATTTGAACCTAATGAAACAACTGCAACAGCTGCTACAATTACCTCAGGTATTGTAAATTCTGCTGCTATCACAACTGCTACAGATGTAGATTATTTTAAAATAACAACAACAGCCACAAGCGATATTGTTTATAACCTTGTAGGTCCAAGTGTAGTAGATTTTGATTTAACTATTTACAATAGTGCAGGCACTCAATTAGCAACATCAACTGGAACATCAGCAACTGAAACAATTAGTTTAACCAATCAAGCGGCAGGTACATATTATATTAAAGTGTTTGGATTTTCAGGAGCGCTTAGTACCACTTGTTATACAATTAAAGCAACTGCTACAACAGTAACTTGTCCAAGTGCTTACGATAACAGCACAAATAATTCTGCCAACAATGCAACAACTGGTGCCAGCGTTATTCCTTTCAATACAGACATTAAAGGACAGATTAGCGCTGCTAGTGATGTTGATCATTTTAAATTTACGATTACTACAGCAGGTACTATTACTCTTACACTAACAACATTACCTGCAGATTATAATTTACGTTTAGTAAATAGTACTGGGGCTATATTAGTTACTTCTTCCAGCACATCAACAAACAGTGAAACCATTAATTACACTGCCGCTGCAGGTGTTTACTACGCTCGTGTATATGCACCGCTTAGTACTACATTTAATGCTACTTCATGTTATACTTTGAAAGTTGCTTTAGGAACTGCAACCAAAGATTTTAATGCCAACAATGAATTAACAGTTTACCCTAATCCAGTTCATAATATCTTGAATATAGATTTTAATGGAACAGAGGGAATTGCTGACATTCAGTTATTCAATATGAATGGAGTTCAGGTTTTATCCGGAAAATCAAGTGCTCAAAAAACACAAATGAATTTCTCAAAACTGCCTTCAGGTATATATTTAATGAAGGTGTTAAAAAATGGCGTAGTAGTTTCTAAAACTAAAATAATCAAAGATTAATTCTACAAGATTTTATACTCAATCCCGGCTAAAAAATAGCCGGGATTTTTTTTGCACTTATTTTAATTCATTTAGTTCAATTAATTCATTGCCTTTTTTTTCAAAAGCAAATGTTTGGTTGCCATTGGTAATTACTAGACAATTGGATTGAATTTTTGAAAAATAATTCAATGCTTGTTGTAGTGTAGTTTCATTTAGCTCAACTTTCATTTCTTTGCACTCCACCAAAAAGTGAGGCTTCATTTCATTTGTGTACACAACAATATCAAACCTTCTGTGTACTTCATTCGATGCAATTTTTTTCTCAACAGCCATTAACGAAAGCGCATATCCAAGGGTTTCATGCAGATATAAAATAAAATTCTGTCTTACCCATTCTTCTGGAGTAAGTACTATCCATTTTTTTCTAACTGCGCAAAAAATCAATTCCTGTTGGTCCGATTTTTTTATGAGCGGTTTTGATGCTGGATAATTTATTTGAATCATCTGTTTTAATATGTTTTATAAACTTGAATGCAAGGCCAAAACTAAGATTTATAATCATACTTTTCTATTTGAAAATTTGGATAAAAACTATTTTAATGTCATTTGAATTTAATTTCTGTTTGAGATTTAATAAAATTCAAACTCGTGAAAAGCCCTGTGAATATTAATGATTTTAGGATTTTATTAGTATATTTATAGAATAAGAAATTCACATAATGAAAACAAAAGAAGAAATCGTAGCCAATTGGCTGCCTCGTTATACTGGCCAGTCACTTGAAAAATTTGGTAAATACATTTTGCTTACCAATTTTTCTAATTACGTTAAACTTTTTGCTGCTTGGAATAATGTTGAAGTCATAGGGGCAGACAAACCCATGCAATGTGCGACTGCTGAAGATATTACCATTATCAATTTTGGAATGGGTAGTCCTGGTAGTGCAACCATTATGGATTTGCTAACTGCTATACAACCCAAAGCAGTTTTATTTTTAGGCAAATGTGGCGGATTGAAAAAAAGAAATAAAATTGGCGACCTCATACTTCCAATCGCTGCAATCAGAGGAGAAGGTACAAGTAATGATTATTTTCCTCCTGAAGTGCCCGCCCTACCGGCTTTTGCTTTACAAAAAGCCATCTCCACAACAATCAGAGATTACGCATGTGATTACTGGACCGGAGTATGTTACACAACCAATAGAAGAGTGTGGGAACATGATGAGGCTTTTAAAGAATATCTCCAAAAAATAAGAGCATATGCTATTGATATGGAAACGGCTACTATTTTTTCTGTAGGCTTTTACAATAAAATCCCAACCGGCGCATTATTATTGGTGAGCGATTCGCCCATGGTGCCTGAAGGTGTAAAAACTGAAGCCAGCGACCAATCTGTTACCGCGCAATATGTAGAACAGCATCTTAAAATAGGAATAGACTCCCTCAAACAGCTGATTAATGATGGCTTAACGGTTCGACATTTGAAATTTTAAGATTTTAGACACAAAAAAATAAATTCCCTTCAATCATTTTGATGTACATTTGCATTCTTAAAATCATGCCGTAACATGATAAGTGCCTTTTTACTTTAGCAGGCTATTTTTAGTTCGATACGGCATGTGTTATTTTGAAACAATAAAACACATCAATGAAATTATCGCAATTTACTTTCGATCTCCCTTTAAACCTGATTGCACAAAACCCTACAAAACGTAGAGAAGACAGCCGATTAATGGTTATTCATCGCAATTCTGGCGTAATAGAAAACAGACAGTTTTCTGATATTATGGAATACTTCGACGACAAAGATGTTTTTGTGGTGAACAACACAAAAGTTTTTCCTGCAAGAATGTATGGTAGAAAGGAAAAAACAGGTGCAAAAATCGAAGTGTTCTTGCTAAGAGAATTAAATAAACCCAACAAACTTTGGGATGTTATTGTAGACCCCGCTCGTAAAATCAGAGTTGGAAATAAATTATACTTTGGAGAAAATGATGAGCTTGTGGCTGAAGTGATTGATAATACTACTTCTAGAGGAAGAACAATCCGTTTTTTGTGGGAAGATACTGATGAAGCTTTCAAACAAATGCTTGAAACGATGGGCGAAACTCCTTTGCCAAAATACATCAAAAGAAAACCAGAAGAAGAAGATAAGGAAAGATATCAAACTGTATATGCAAAATACGAAGGCGCCGTTGCCGCTCCAACTGCAGGATTGCACTTTAGTAAAGAACTCATTAAGCGTTTAGAAATTCAAGGTATCAGATTTGCTGAAGTTACTTTGCATACCGGACTTGGTACTTTTAGACCTATTGAGGTTGAAGATTTAAGTAAGCATAAAATGGATGCTGAATATTATAATGTTGACGAAATTGCTTGTGGAATTGTAAACAAAGCCAAAGAAGCGAATAGAAGAGTTTGCTCAATCGGCACCACTACCATGAGAGCTTTAGAAAGTTCTTTCACCGCTCAAAAAATGCTAAAGCCTTCAGAAGGATGGACCAATCAATTTATACATCCTCCTCATGATTTTAGTATTGCAGATGCATTGGTTACTAATTTTCATTTACCAAAAACAAGTTTAATGATAATGGCTTGTGCTTTTGCTGGGTTTGAATTGATGAGTGAAGCTTATGAAAAAGCCATCAAAGACAAATATCGCTTCTTTAGTTATGGAGATGCGATGTTGATTATTTAATAAATCAACAATTAAAATTATTCTACGTCTCGGCTAAAGCCGAGACTTTTTTTTATTTATTAGCACCACAAAAAAAGCGCCTCAACTTGAAGCGCTTTTTAAATATGTATAATCGAACTGGATTTTATAAACCCATTTTCAATTTTAAATTTGCATCTATTGCATCTAAGAACTCTTCGGTATACAAGTAATGCTCACCGTGAGATACTTTATTTCCATGAATACAAACCGCTAAATCCTTAGTCATTTTACCGCTTTCTACAGTTTCAATACAAACTGCTTCCAAAGCGTTACAAAAATCAATCAATGGTTGATTGCTATCTAACTTCCCTCTAAATGCCAATCCTCTTGTCCAGGCAAATATAGAAGCAATCGGATTTGTACTGGTTGGCTTTCCTGCCTGATGATCACGATAATGACGAGTTACTGTTCCGTGAGCCGCTTCAGATTCTAAAGTTTTACCATCTGGTGTTACTAAAACAGAAGTCATTAAACCCAATGAACCAAACCCTTGTGCTACTGTATCACTTTGTACATCCCCATCATAATTTTTACAAGCCCACACAAAATTACCATTCCATTTTAAAGCACTTGCAACCATATCATCAATTAGTCTGTGCTCGTATGTTATTCCTGCAGCATCAAACTGTGCTTTAAATTCTTGCTGATAAACCTCTTCAAAAATATCTTTGAATCTGCCATCATATTTTTTGAGGATGGTATTTTTTGTTGATAAATACAAAGGCCATTTTTTGCTTAACGCCATATTAAAACAACTGCGTGCAAAACCAAAAATACTTTCATCAGTATTATACATTGCCATAGCAACGCCATCGCCTTTATAATTGTACACTTCAAAAACCTGAGGCTCTCCGCCATTTTCAGGGGTAAAAGTCATAGTTAATTTTCCTGCGCCCTTAATAACGGTATCTGTTGCACGATATTGATCTCCAAATGCATGACGACCAACTATAATTGGAGCCGTCCAGTTTGTTACTAAACGCGGAACATTTTTCATCACAATCGGCTCACGAAAAACTGTTCCATCCAATATATTTCTGATAGTTCCATTAGGACTCTTCCACATTTGTTTTAAAGAAAATTCTTTTACACGTGCTTCATCAGGTGTAATGGTTGCACACTTTATACCTACACCACAAGCTTTTATCGCATTCGCTGCATCTATGGTAACCTGATCATTGGTTTGATCACGATATTCCATTCCCAAATCAAAATATTGAATAGGCACTTCTAAATATGGAAGAATTAATTTGTCTTTGATAAACTTCCAAATAATACGCGTCATCTCATCTCCGTCTAACTCTACAACCGGATTGATTACTTTAATTTTTGACATAATAATTGATTTTTAGGTCGCAAAGGTAAGCCAATAGCCCCGTTTTTAAAAACGAAATAGCGAAAATTAATGTAATAAATATACTTAGTAAGAAGATTGATTAACTGTTTTCCTCCCAGATACCGCACAAATGCACAATTGTTTCTGAAGCTTTTACCATATCCTCCACTCCTATCCATTCTAATTTGCTGTGAATATTTTGCATGCCGGTGAAAATGTTCGGACAAGGCAATCCCATATAACTTAATCTGCTTCCATCTGTTCCACCACGGATACTTTCTTTTTTCACTGTGAGTCCGGCTCTTTCAATCGCTTGTGCAGCATAGCTTGCTACTTGCGGACAAGTGTCGAGCATTTTTTTCATGTTCCTGTATTGCTCTTGTTGAATATATTCCATTGAAGCACCTGCGTACTTAGCTACTATATTTTCTGCCAAACTTTTTAATCGATCGTGGTGTGCAGACAATCCTTCTTCTGTAAAATCTCTAACGATAAAATTGATGGTTGTTTTTTCAGCAATTCCATTCACCGCAACAGGATGCACAAAACCTTGGCGACCTTCGGTTGTTTCCGGGCTCCATTCATTTTTAGGTAAGACATCCAATATCTCACCCGCTATTTTAATCGCATTAATAAGTGTGTCTTTTGCATAGCCGGGATGTGCAATCACTCCATGAATGATAATCTGAGCGCCATCTGCGCTAAAAGTTTCATCTTCCAAACTACCTGCTTCTCCGCCATCTAATGTATACCCAAACTCAGCGCCCAGTTTTTGCATATCAACTTTAGCAGTTCCTTTTCCAACCTCTTCATCTGGTGTAAACAATATTTTTATATCGCCATGTTTATAGGATGGGTTTTCCATTAAGAAAGCCGCAGCCTGCATAATAACAGCCACGCCACTTTTATCATCTGCTCCTAATAAAGTATTTCCACTAGCCGTGATGATTGATTTTCCAATATGATTTTTTAGATACGGCGAATCGGATACAGTTAATACTTGTGTTGTATCATCTGGCAACACAATAGGTGCGCCATTATAGTTGGTGTGCAAGATGGGCTTAACGTTGGTGCCGCTGCAATCGGGCGCTGTATCCACATGTGAACAAAAACAAATCACAGGCACCGTTTTATTTGTGTTGGAAGGGATGGTCGCATACACATATCCAAACTCATCAACAGTAGCTTCCTTAACTCCCATTGACAATAACTGCTGGTGTAATAAACTACTAAGATTTTTTTGTTTCTCTGTTGTAGGGTGTTCGTTGCTGTTAGGGTCGCTTTGTGTGTCTATTTGAACATACTGCATAAATCGATCGACTAATGCTTGAGTATATATATATATCATTTGATGATTTTTAATGTTATGCTTCTTCAAAAATAATTGCTGCTCCTTGCCCCACTCCAACGCACATAGTAGCCAATCCGTATTTGCTTTTTCTTCTTTTCATTTCATGCAATAAGGTAGTAGCGATTCTTACGCCGCTGCAACCCAATGGATGCCCTAATGCAATAGAACCTCCGTTTACATTTACTTTTTCCAAATCAAGACCAAGATCATGAATACAAGCAATACTTTGAGAGGCAAATGCCTCGTTTAATTCAATTAAATCAAGGTCGCTAACGGTAAGGTTGGCACGCTTTAATGCTTTTGTTGTTGCAGGAATAGGACCTATTCCCATAACTGCAGGTTCTACGCCAGCCACAGCCATACTTTTTATTTTAGCAATGGGCTTCAACCCAAACTTTTTTACTGCTGCTTCATTTGCAAGTAACATAGCCGCTGCCCCATCATTGATACCACTACTATTTCCTGCTGTTACTGTTCCGTCTTTAATAAAGGCAGGTTTTAATTGCGCTAGTTTTTCGAGTGAAGTATATCGCGGATGTTCATCTTGCTCAAATTCAAAACTTTCTTTTCCTACCTGCACCTGTACAGGAATAATTTCATCTTTAAACTTGCCATCATGTTGCGCATTCGCATATTTCTGCTGACTCTCCATAGCAAATTCATCTTGTGCATGACGACTAATATTCCATTGTTTGGCAACATTTTCGGCTGTTTCGCCCATAGAATAAGGAAAATATGTTTCAGACAATTTTTTATTTACAAAGCGCCAACCCATAGTAGTATCAAAAATTTGAGCGTTTCTGTCAAATGCGCTGGTAGCTTTTGGCATCACAAATGGAGCGCGGCTCATACTTTCTACCCCACAGGCTATCATCATGTGCGCATCTCCGCATGCAATGGTTCGGGCCGCATCCATAATTGCTTGTAAGCCACTGGCACAAAGTCTGTTTACGGTATTGCCTGCAATTGTAGTAGGCAAGCCCGCGAGTAAAGCGGCCATCCTGGCTACATTGCGATTGTCTTCACCACTTTGATTAGCAGCTCCTGCAATCACATCTTCAATAGCTCTTACATCAATAGAATCATTTCTTTTTACAAGCGCTTTTATAACATGTGCCAATAAATCATCAGGCCTAACACCAGATAATGCCCCGCCGTATTTACCAATAGGCGTTCTTACTGAATCGATAACATAAACTGTTTCCATAAATTTTATTTTACGATAACACCATTTTAAATGAGTAGACAAAGATAATGGCTTTCTTAAAGTTTGGATACATTCAAAGCATAATCAAATGTAGGATGATTATCTTTGCGAAATGTCAGACAATAAAAATATCCGCGAACTTTCTCTGTCAGATTTGAAAACCTATTTTGAATCTATAGGAGACAAGAAATTCAGAGCGATTCAAACCTATGATTGGTTGTGGAAAAACAATGTTCGCAGTTTTAATGACATGAGTAATTTATCTGTTGACCTCAGAAAAAAATTAGCAGAAGATTTTGTACTTAATGCTATTCAGGTTGATGCCACACAATACAGTAACGACGGCACTGTTAAGTCTCGGTTTAGAACCTTCGACAATCATTTAATTGAAGGGGTTTTGATACCAACCGAAAAACGCAATACGGCCTGCGTATCATCACAAGTTGGGTGTAGTTTAACCTGTAAGTTTTGTGCCACCGGAAAAATGGAACGCAAGCGCAATCTAACCTTCGAAGAAATTTATGATCAGGTGGCTTTGTTAAATGAGCAGAGCGAAAAAGTGTACAACAAAAAACTCACCAACATTGTTTATATGGGCATGGGCGAACCGTTGCTGAATTATAAAAATGTATTGAAATCGATTGACAGGATAACAGCGTCGGATAGTATGAATATGAGTCCGAAGAGAATTACTGTATCTACCGCCGGAGTTGCGAAAATGATTAAACAATTAGGAGATGATAAAGTGAGATTTAATCTTGCCTTATCATTACATGCTCCTACAGATAAAAAGAGAAATGAAATAATGCCTATCAATGAAACCAACACCATTGATTTGTTAATTGAGGCCTTGAACTATTTTTACGATCAAACTAAAAACGATATTACGCTAGAGTACATTTTATTTAAAGATAAAAATGATAGCATAGAAGATGCGAATGAACTCATTAAAATTTACAGAAAAATACCTACCCACCTCATAAATGTAATTGAATACAATCCCATTGCCGGAGGAGAATTTATAAAACCAGAAGAGGATGCCACTCAACAATTTACCAATCACTTGGCGCAGCATCGTGTTAATGTTCGCGTAAGGCGCAGCAGAGGCAAAGACATTGATGCCGCCTGCGGACAATTGGCTAATAAGGAGTAATTGTTGTTTTTTACTAGAAGTGCGCCTAAATAATCAGTCAGAGTGCCGGATAATTTAAAAGTACAATAGTTTTAAATAAACTGTATTTTTCTGAGCGAGTAGCGGCCTGCTATTCGCTCAGTTGTTTTTTATGCCTTATCTTTGGCATTCACTCCTGTTGTAAAACAGTATAAAAATATAATTATGAGCCAAGCGCCTTTTCAAAAATTTGTAGCTAAGAAAAAAAACAGTGCAGTTAAAGAATCCCACCGACAAGAAAAAAAGAAGTATAAAAAAGAAAGAGCTGCCTACTTCGATAAAGTAAAAGAAGAAAAATACCAGGCAAGAATGGCAAAAAAAAATGGCGTCGTTCCTCCTGCTAAACCAACTGCTGTTGCAGCGAAAAAAACATCCTCTACAAAATCAGGCACTCCTTCAAAAGAAAGTAAATCTTTAAACCCCATAATGCCACTAAATAAATACCTGGCTCATTGCGGTGTCAGCTCAAGAAGAGATGCAGTCACTTTTATCACAGAAGGAAAAGTAAAAGTCAATACAACAATAGTAAAAGAACCAGGGTATAAAGTTCAACCTACAGATGAAGTTTTTTACAACAATAAGAAATTGTTCGTTACAAAAAACCTGCAATACATTTTATTGAATAAACCCAAAGACTACATCACCACAACCGATGATCCGCAAGGCAGAAAAACTGTATTGCAATTAATAAAAGCCGCCACAGAAGAAAGAGTATACCCAATTGGAAGATTAGATAGAAATACATCAGGTGTTTTATTGCTTACTAACGATGGCGATCTTACACAAAAACTATCACATCCAAGTTTTGAAATCAAAAAAGTATATGAAGTAAAACTTGATAAAATCTTAACCAAAGGCGATTTCGAAAAAATATTAACGGGTTTGATTTTAGAAGATGGAAAAGTTTTAGTGGATAGTTTGGCGTATGCCGATTCGAAAGACAAATCTATAATTGGAATAGAAATCCATAGCGGCAGAAACAGAATTGTGAGAAGAATTTTTGAACACTTAGGATATGATGTAAAAGGATTAGACAGAGTAATGTATGCAGGTCTCACCAAAAAAAATGTGGAAAGAGGCAAATGGCGTTTTCTAAGTGAAAAAGAAATCAGACTATTGAAATACATGAACGCATCAAAAAAGAAAATCATCAAGGACTAATGGCATCATCAAAAAATAAATTTGAAGTTGTTTTCGAAAACGATGAATTTATTGCCATCAATAAACCTGCTGGCATGCTTAGTATTCCAGACAGAGAGCAATCTGAAAAATCATTGAAAGAATATTTGATTGATTTGTATGGCTCCATTTATACAGTTCATCGATTAGATAAAGATACCAGCGGACTTATACTTTTCGCAAAAAACGAAACTGCTCATAAGTTTTTTTCAATGCTTTTTGAAGAAAGAAAAATTGAAAAATTTTATGTAGGTATTGTGTTAGGAAGTCCTAGCAATCCTTCAGGATTAATAGATGCGCCTATTGCAGAACATGGCACTCAAAAGGGATTAATGACAGTTCATAGAAATGGAAAGCCTTCCTCAACAAGTTATGAAGTGCTGGAAGCCAACAAACATTTCTCACTTGTGTCTTTTCAATTACATACAGGCCGCACGCATCAAATTCGCGTTCATTCAAAAAATATTGGTCACCCATTAGCCTGCGATCCTTTGTATGGCGATGGAAAACCTGTTTTATTGTCTGCCATCAAAAAGAAATTTAAATTGAGCAAACATGATGAGGAAGAAAGGCCAATGATCAACAGATTAGCACTTCATTCCTATAAACTAATTTTTACAGATAGAAAAGGCGATCATCATGAAATCACAGCAACCATTCCAAAAGAATTTAGAGCGTTGATGACACAGTTGAAAAAAAACGGAAAAAATTAATTGTATTCATTACAAATAAACATCCAACAAGCCTTCAGGAATATCTACAAAAACCTGTTTCTTTTGTTGATTAATTTTGAGGAGATTTTCTTCATGAACGGGCACCATTGCTTCTTTGCCTTTATATAAAATGACACATAAAATTTGGTGAGGCTGTTCTATCACTTCAATAATTTCACCTAAATCCTGATCGCCATCTATCATTGTAAAACCCAACAATGTTATTGGAGCAGATTTTTTTGTATACTTTTTAAAATCATTTTCTTCGAGCCACACTTCTTTTGGTGTTAATATTCTGGCAGCTTCTTTTGTGTGGATGCCTTCCAACTTAATCAGCGTTTCGGTCTCGCTTTTAATAGAACAACTTTCAATAAAATAAGGTATAAAATTATCTTTAGGATTTTCGATATAAATAGCTTCCAAATCTTTTAATGCTGTTCTTTTACCTAAATTATGCTGAAGAATTAAATAACCCTGTAAACCATGGCTGGCAGCAAGTTTCCCTATTTTAAAATATTGTTGCATTGCTGAAATTTAGCTTTGTGCGCAATGTCTGCAACGAGGTTCGTAAATATCCTTCTCACCAAGAAGAACCTGACTCTCGTTAGCTGTTTTCCTATAACTAACATTGGCAATATTGCCGCACTTCATACAAATAGCATGAAGCTTCGTTATGTAATCAGCAACAGCCAATAGATTAGGCATTTGGCCAAATGGAACTCCTTTATAATCCATATCTAAACCCGCAACAATTACTCTAATGCCTCTTAATGCAAGTGTTTCACAAACTTCTGTAATAGACTCGTCAAAAAACTGAGCCTCGTCAATACCAACCACATCAACATCATTTGAAAGTTCTAAAATTTTTTTTGCATTTTCTACTGGGGTGGATTGAATGAAATTGGTATCATGACTTACAATCTTTGATTCATGATATCTTGTATCAATAACAGGTTTAAAGATTTTTGATTTTTGATTGGCAATATTCACACGCTTAAGTCTTCTAATTAGCTCTTCCGTTTTTCCGCTAAACATACTTCCACAAATCACTTCAATCCATCCTTTTTTTTCTCCTTTAAAATTAGGTTCTATAAACATTAATAAATTATTTAGAATTGTGTTTGTAACTTTAGTCCTGATTTTTTACTTTATCAATCAGCAAGTAGCAAATTTATAAGAACAATTCTATAACTTACAATAAAATTTATAATTTATGGATCGAGTGGAAACACTCTTAGAGAAACTAAAGGAACAAATAGCTCAACAATGCCACATTGATGAGTTATTGCTTACCGCTCAGATGATTCAATCTGAATTGTTGCACCTTAAATCACAAGACAATCAAACGAATAGGCCTTCTAATATTGCTATACATATTTCAGAAAATACAGAGAAAAAAACGACAGAAAGTGTTGAGTTTATTTCTTTAAATATTAATGAAGAAGATGTAATTGCAGAACTTGAGCAAATTAAAAAAGCGGCCGATGCAAAAAATAAATCAAGTATCAAAAACAAGCCTCAGATAAAAATTGATACAAAAGAACCTGTTGTTCCAATTGCACCCATTGAAATAAAAAGTACACCTCCTCCCGAAGTGGAATTACCCATTATAAAAGAAGCGCCTCCAATTGTAGCAGAAGAAAAATTAGTGGTTCCATTAAAAGTGGAAGATGAAGAAAATGCTTCACTGAACGAGCGCTTGAAGTATAATCAAAATACAGAACTTACCGAAATGCTTTCTAATGAACCCATTAAAGATCTAAAAAAAGCAATCGGCATTAACGATCAGTTTTTATTTATCAATGAATTATTTAATGGAGATGAAGTGATGTTTGAAAGAAGCATCAAAACCATCAACTCCTTTTCTATTTATCCTGAAGCTGAATATTGGATTAGAAGAGAGCTAAAATTAAAATTGGCCTGGGATGAAAAAAATCCAATTGTAAAGCAATTTGATCAATTGTGTAAGAGACGATTTTCTGCAATATAATTTACAATCAATTCTGTTGCCCCTGTATTTTTATACACAAATTTTAATGAAGCCTTTGACATCATTTGTCTCTCTGATTCACTATCCATTAATAGTTGAACAATAGCTTTTAATTCATCTACATTCTTTATACTAACAGCTCCTCCCAGTTCTGTTAACGAAACGGCTTCAGAAAATTTTTCATATTTCGGACCAAATATTACTGGCTTACCATAAACAGCCGCCTCTAAAATATTATGTATCCCTTTATTAAAACCACCTCCCACATAGGTTATATCTGCATATTGATACAATGAAGAAAGTAAACCGATGGAGTCGATTATTAAAATGTTAGGTAATGAATCAACAGCATCTGTTTCTTTTAATTCAGAAAACAATATTGATCTTTCAAACATCTGCTGAATTCTGCTGATGTTATTTGCATTAACCTCATGAGGAACTATAATGAATAAAAGTTCAGGATGTTGTTTTGTAATGGAAAGCAATAATGTTTCATCTTCCTTCCAGGTACTTCCGGCAACCAATACTTTCTTGTGTAGAATAGATTTTTCGATTCGCTCTATTGATGTTTTATGATTTGCAATTGCTGTTACTCTATCAAATCTTGTGTCGCCCGAAATAATAATTTTTTCTTGATCTATACTATTTGAAAGTAAAAAAGCAGAAGATTGGTTCTGTACAAAAACGACATCAAAACAATGAAGAATTTTTTTCCATATCCCACCATACCATTTAAAAAAAGGCTGGCTCTTTCTAAATATTCCTGAAATCAACAAAACAGGAATATTGTTCTTTTTTAATTCCTTCAAATAATGAAACCAAAATTCATATTTAACCCATATCACCAATGCCGGATTAATTTGTTGCACCAATTTAGCCGCATTAGCTTCTGTATCAACTGGCAAATAGATGACTTTATCCGCAACTGGATAATTTTTTCTGACCTCATATCCACTTGGCGAGTAAAAACTCAATACGATTTTATAGTTTGGGTAGTTCTTTTTTAAGGATTCCAATACAGGCCGGCCTTGTTCAAATTCTCCCAAACTGGCGCAATGCATCCAAATGGTTTTTTCAGAAAAATTAAAATTGGGGAAAATCAATCTGCCAGCTACCCATTTCTTTGCTTTAGCATTAAAAAAAGATGCTGAAAAAATTAGTTTCGAGTATACAAATATTATTAAATTGTAAATTGCCTTTCCCAATGCATAGATTTTGCCCAAATATACAATCATGGCTATTATAAAACACAGCAATTGTAGGATAAAAAGCACTAAAGCCGTATCTTTGCGATGCTTAAAATAATTTGTATATATGAGGCCTTTGCAAAT
>CANGGD010000024.1 GCA_947453295.1 Chitinophagaceae bacterium
CCCCAAAACCCCAAAACCCCAACATAACATTTGACTAATTTAAATATAGATGTATGTACATCAGAATTGAAGGGTTGTGGGGATCATCAGTTAATGAGCCATCTTGTACGCAAATAGCTCGACATATCACGACGATCATTCCATGTCTACCACCACTCGAACCAGGAATTACCAGATGTCTTCCAAAGAGTGTTTTCAACAATGCTAAAATGATTCGATCCAGTAGATATTTTCCTGTAGTATAGACTATAACCCAAGATATTTGGCATTGATCTGTGTAGCCCTCTAAGGTTAATTTCTCTATTTGTAAGTTTTTCATTGAGATCGAACCCTGCAATCTTGGTAATTGTAGTATGTACGGTTGGATGTTTGTTGGGTGTGTCTCTGTTGATTCGAGTTTCTTCATAAGCGTATGTGTGTTGATTGATCTAAACAATCTTTCTTATTAGCACTCTATTGTTATCTGCAGGATCAGGTCCAGCAAATAGAGTTCTGTGAGTATCTGCGTCAGAGCGATGGATTCCACCCAGTACCTTTTTGGTTTCGAAATTTGTAGTTAAACCAGCGTAGTTGAACATTTTATTAAATTATAATATCTACAAACAGTCTCTACGGGGTTTTGGGGTTTTGGGGTTTTGGGGGGTTTGGGAGGTTGGGGAGGTTGGGGAGGTTGGGGAGGTTGGGGAGGTTGGGGAGGTTTAAGAGGTTTAATTGTTTAAGGTTTAAGGGTTAAAGTTTAAAGTTGGGAGTATTTTCCACTTTGCGAGCCTTGCTCCTTTGCGTGCATTGCGTGAAACAATTAAGGTTTGGGAGGTTGGGGAGGTTTGGGAGGTTTCAGAGGTTTCAGAGGTTTAATAGTTTAATAGTTTAAGGTTGGGAGTATTTTCCACTTTGCGAGCCTTGCTACTTTGCGTGCATTGAGTGAAACAATTAAGGTTTGGGAAGTTTGGAAGGTTTCAGAGGTTTAATAGTTTAATAGTTTAAGGTTTCGAGCCTTGCTCCTTTGCGTGCTTTGCGTGAAACAATTAAGGTTTGGGAGGTTTAAGAGGTTTAGTAGTTTAAGGTTGGGAGTATTTTTTAGAAGAAGACATTATTGCCGACTTGGGAAATGTTGCTACCTATTATTTATACCCTGTATAAACTAAGCTTTTTTGCTAAACAAATTATTTGCTTTTGGATTTATAAAACCCATCCTCAATTCTGTTAGTTATTAAATGTAAAGATGTATCTGCTTTTTTAATTGATGGAATCTTATCCCATGAAAATTCGTTACCAATTGGAGAAATAAAAGCTGTATTATCTATCTGGATTATTTTTTGTGGAGAATATTGATATGGAATTTTATGAATAAAACTAATTGTTTGCGGTCGTTTGTTATTTAAGATCTTAGGGTACAGATTAAAGTATATAAAAAACACTAAAAGTAACTGAAGGTAAATAAGTGGCGATATTAATTTATTGAAAAGTTCTTTTTTTCGAGCGCTAAAGTTTTCTAATACACAAGCAGTAGCAGCAAATCCAATTCCTGCATAGAATCTAAGATCAATTATCATTAAGCTGCTTATTATAAAAGTTATTAAAATCGCAAGGCTTACAATTAGCTTGTTGATATTTATTTTACTTTGATAGACTAGAAAAACGCAAGACAGTAAAGAGAAAACAAATGGAATTTTTTCCAAAAGTCGTGTGCTCTTAAACCATAATTTTATTTGTTCTAGTTTACTTAAGCTTTCTATTTGATCGTATGTTTTATCTGTAAAACGAATCAAGGGAGCAAAATTAATCTGTTTTAAAATGAAAATTTTATCCTTTGATAGTATAGCCCAAAATGGCTTGAATAAAGGGTATTCTAGATATGGAAAGATTAGGTATCCGCTGATAAATACATTTGAAATTACCCAAGTGCCATAAAGAATTATTAAATAGGTCATAAATATTTTGTAATTGAATATCTTCTCAGCTTTGTTTTTAATGAACAAAAAATAAAGAAAGATTACTGCCAAAAAAATCAATAAAAAAGAATTCATTTTAATAGTTCCTAAAAATGGAATTGTAAAGAGCCAAAAAGAATCTAAATTTTTTGTTTGAATATCGATATGGTAAAGTTCAGTAATGAATAGATAAGTAAAAATAAATACAGCAAAGTCTGCTGAAGGATCAATAAGATGATAAATGATAATAAGTGGGAAGAATAATAATATTTTACGAGTTCGTATATTATCTTGTTGGAAGGATAAATACAGAAATGCAGTTAAGAGTAAATATGCATTAATACAGTTAGCAACATTTGACCAAAGTCCATATCCATTAAATATAGCTGATAGTAAATGCCAGTTGCTATTGAAGCCATACCTAAACTCTATATTAGCTATACCCTTAACAACTGGATATTTATTTAACCAACTAATAAATCCTGCGTGATAAAGTCCTTCATCATATGATATAGAAGCCAAACTTGAAAAGTAAATCACCAAGATGAATACCAACCCACATGAAATGAAATGTTGATTTATGATATTCGTAATGGCGTTATGAATTGCAATGATTTTCTCTTTATTAAAAAAGAAAATAAAGATCGACACAAGTGAAAAAATAAATAAGTTTATTTCATTAAGGGGAAGCCAAAAATTAATAAGCCTGCCGATGATTGCAACAAATATGAGACCGATAAATAAATACTTTACAGGATTTTGGAATTGAGCGCTTGTTGCTTTTGAGAAAAAAAAACCAAAATTTAAGGATACAAAATAAATAATAATAAGCTGAATTAGTATTTGAAGCATAGTAATTCCTTATAGTCCATATTTAATAATGCAGTAAATTGCTCTAAATCCGTCTTTCCAATTTATTTTTTTTCCTTCTGAATAAGTTCTTCCGTAATAGGAAATTCCTACTTCATATATTCTTAGGGTTTTTATTTTGGCAAGTTTGGCTGTTACTTCTGGTTCAAAGCCAAATCTCTTTTCTTTTAGGTTTAAGTTTTTGAGCACATTGGTATTAATAAGTTTATAACAAGTCTCCATATCTGTAAGATTGAGATTGTTAAACATATTTGAAAAGGTTGTCAATATCTTGTTTCCTATAGAATGCCAAAAGAATAATATACGATGCGGGTTACCACCTACAAATCTTGATCCAAAGACAACATCAGCGAAACCAGATAAAATTGGTTCAATGAGTTTGTTATATTCATTTGGGTCATACTCAGAATCTGCATCTTGAATAATCGTATAATCGCCTGTGGCTAATTGAATGCCAGTATGTAGGGCTGCGCCTTTACCTTTATTAATCTCGTGTTTTTTGTAAACAATATTTAATTCTTTGTTTTTTGCAATAAAATCTAATACAGCATCCTCTGTTTTGTCTTTGCTATAATCATTAACAACTATGATTTCTTTTATAATTCCACCAATTAGTTCAGTTGCGGAAACTTTGCGTAAAATTTCGCAAATAGTTTTTTCTTCATTATAAGCAGGAATAATAATTGAAAGCTTTATAAAATTTGACATACAAGTGTATTTGTAATATAGTTAATCGAAAATTTATTTGAAATGATTTTTGTAGTTGTTTGATACCAATTTGAAATAAAGCTATAACTTTTTGCCAATAGTAATAACACTCAATCCAAATCTTTTTAAAATGATTTTATCGATAATTTTAAAAACAGGAACCAAGCGATTATACAGATTAATTTCGTTGGCTGGAATTATACCTTTCTTTCTAAGTTTTCCTGATACAAACCAGCCGAAAATACCGATGAAATTAAAATAAGTTTGTTTAGTTATTTGAAGGTTGTTTGAATTAAATATTTTTGCTAAACTTTTTTTCGTGTATCTTCTATAATGTTCAAGATTTTTATCAAATTGATTATAAAGAAATTGATATGCAGGAACAAGAATAATTAAATGGCCATTTTTCTTTAATAGTTTTTTACAATTGGATATTGCTATTTCATGGTCTTTTATATGTTCCACAACATTTAAAGCAAAAACAGTATCAAAAGTCTCAAGCAAATGTTGATATTTTGAATCGAAATCAACATCCACCAGGTCTAATTTATATACAGTTGTTTGCTGAGTTGCTGAACTAAATGTTGTTTTAAGAGATTCGATATAATTTTCTCTTAAATCACTTAAATAGATGTCTTTCTTATCTAAAAGAAAAAACTTTGAGATATTGCCAATGCCGCTTCCAATTTCCAATATTTTTCCTTTACAATACGGTTCAATTGTCTCATAAGTCCACTTATTAAATTTATTTGCATTAGCTAATGCATTTAAAGTATCTAAACCTTCGGTGTCAATTGGTTTGTAGCTAAAATTTTCCATTGCAGTATTGAATAAAATAATTGCAGCAAATATACAACTCCAAATTTAATCATGTATTATCTACTTTAATATAAATACACATGTAAATAACTAGAGTTATTATTAGTTTTTTAATTGCGAATTAAGTGACTTTAGTAATTAACTTTTATTAAGTAACAACAATAGCTTGTCGGGAAATTCTATTGCAAAAAACGGTCTATTTTATTAGCCTCAAAAAACAGGGAAGCAAATATTAGTGGCACTACCACACTGAATTTTGTAGATTTTTATCAGTGGGTTTAGAAAATATTGATGGGTTAAATCAACTGAATGGTGTGTGGTTTTTCGTTATTTCATCCCCGCCCACCATTTAAATGGTGGGCGGGGATTTTTTATCCTAAGCGTACGATAAAAATAATTTGATTTAATCAGAGCGAGAATCAGAATGAGAGCAAAGAAAAAAGTCAGAACTCAATAATCGCTCTCGCTCTCATTCTCGTTCTGACTTTTTGTACCACGTACGGGACTCGAACCCGTGATTCCTCCGTGAAAGGGAGGCGTCTTAACCTCTTGACCAACGCGGCATTTATTTATTGGAGGGCAAAGATAGGGCTGATATAGTTTTTAACCAAACTTTTTTGAAAAGGAAATGAATATAATTTCAGTATTTACTTCAGGTTCATTAACAAAGAAGCAGCTACAACACCCGCTGTTTCTGTTCTCAACCTTGTATTGCCCAAAGAAACCGGAATAAATCCAGACGCCATAGCTTTATTTATTTCTTCGAATGTAAAATCTCCCTCAGGACCAATTAATATTATTGTTGATGTTGAAGGAGCTATGGGTGCCATAAAAACTTTATCCTCTCCTTCCTCACAATGTGCTATGTATTTTATAGATTCTATATTGTTTTTTAATACTATTTCTAAAGAAGTTGGATCTTCTAAAACAGGCATCCAGGTTTGCTGAGATTGCAACATCGCACTCATTATAATTCCATCCATTCTTTCTTTTCTAAAATGTTGTTTTTCTGTTCTTGAACATAATAATGGAATGATATTGGTAACCCCTATCTCTGTTGCCTTTTCTAAAAACCATTCAAATCTATTGGCGTTTTTTACTAATGAAATGGCTATAATAATTTGTTTGTCGGACTTTTTTGTAATAGTGATGCTAACTTTTTTTACTATGCATTTCTTTTTATTTGCGTCTGTAATTTCAGCATCAACTAATAATCCTCTACCGTTAGTTAATTGAATGAAATCGCCTTGCTTCTTTCTTAATACTTGAATGATGTGCTTGGAAGTTTCATCACTTAATTCAATGAAATCAGCTTGTTCATCTATTGTTGCAGAAAAAAATATGGGTATTGACATCAGTTATAAATATAATTTTATTCTTCCTCAAATTCATCATCATTCATCTTGCTCCCTTTTTGTATGTACATTCTGGCATCTTCTCCACCCGTTTCGGAAACAGGACGCCAGTTTCCTTCTTTTGGTAAACTTGCTGCAAAACCTTCCTCTTGATTATTGTCTTCAATGAATTTTTGAATATGCAACAATGCTTTTAATTTAATGGTTTCTAAACTACCATTTCTATGCTTCGCAATTTTTACATAAGTTTCTCCTTTATTACTATCGCCAAATTCATTGGAAGTAATGTCATAATATTCTGGTCTGTATAAAAACATAACCATATCCGCATCTTGCTCAATCGCACCAGATTCTCTTAAATCACTTAGTTGCGGAACTTTATTTCCTTCTTTTCTTTTTTCAACCTCTCTGCTTAATTGCGAAAGAGCAATAATAGGTATTTGTAGTTCCTTTGCCAACCCTTTCAAATCTCTTGAAATCTTGCTAATCTCTTGCTCTCTGTTGCTATTTCTGTCCGCACTTCCACTCATCAATTGAAGATAATCTATGATGATTATACCAACATTGTGTTTGTTTTTTAATCTTCTGCATTTTGCTCTTAATTCAAAAATATTTAATGCAGCAGAATCATCAATGTAAATAGGCGCTTTACTCAAGCGATCAATTCCTTTCTTATACAATTGCTTCATTTCGTGCTCTTCTAAACGTCCTCTTGTTATTTTTTCCAACCAAATTTCACTCTCAGCACTCAATATACGCTGCACCAATTGTGCACTACTCATTTCCAAACTAAAAAATCCTACAGCGGTAGGTTTAGTTGGATGAAGCGCCGCGCTGCGCGCGAGATTTAATGCAAAGGCTGTTTTACCTACTGAAGGTCTGGCTGCCAATATGATTAAATCGGTTGGCTGCCAACCATATGTTGCTTTATCTAATGATGGAAATCCTGATGTGACACCAGTGATGTCCTCATCATTGTTACGCATTTCCTCAATCTTTTCAATCGTTTTTATCAACACTGAATCTATACTGTCAAAATTCTTTCTGAGGTGATTGTTGGTAATTTCAAACAACTTCGTTTCTGCCTCATCCAACATATCAAACACATCAGTGCTGTCTTCATAAGCATCTCCAATGATTTCTCCACTTATCCTTATTAATTCTCTTTGAATAAATTTTTGAACTACAATGCGCGCATGTGCTTCTATGTTAGCTGAAGACACTACAGCATTGGTTAGCTTTGTAATATAGTATGGACCTCCCACAAACTCCAAATCTTCACTATATCTTAGCTCTTCTATTACCGTTAGTAAATCAATTGGCTGTTGTTTGTTGGCAAGCATTCTCATCGCTTTAAATATGCGCTGATGTGTTTCCAAATAAAAACATTCCGGCTTCAATATCTCAATAACAATATCAAAAGCGCCTTTTTCTAACATGACAGCCCCTAAAATCGCCTCCTCTACTTCTTTTGCCTGAGGTGGCAACTTGCCAAATACCATTCCACCTAAATCGGCTGTTGGTTTTCTCTTGAATTTCCTATCTGTATTTGATTTACTTACTTCCATTTTTTTAAACTATTTTATAAATGATCTCACTGAGCCAACTAAGTTAATTTCAATTCACCTATTTCACCGAAATGAATAAAGCATAGGGGGATCAAACTTAGTTTATCCACAGGTAATTCACAAATCTTTTTGCCTTATTCACTTGTTACAAACATAAAAATGCACATTGATAATTTGATTACTATTACTTCAATTTGTTTTATCCACAAAAAAAAGCATAATTGATTCACTTTTTTTCACCATAAAAAAGAAAAAATAAATTATGTCTATTCCCTTAAATCCCCTTCTCTTTTTTTATTCTTTTCAAATTTTACATTCAACCCAACCAAAAACCTAAAAAAGCTATCTTTGCAACGAAAAACAATCTCTTTATAATGACTATATCTTACAATTGGCTGTGTGATTATTTACCGAAAAAAATTGAACCCGAACAACTTTCTATTATTTTAACTTCCATAGGCTTAGAAGTAGAAAGTATGGAAAAATACGAGTCGGTAAAAGGTGCTTTGAAAGGCTTATTGGTAGGAGAAGTTGTTCAGTGTGAAAAACATCCGGAAGCTGATAAATTAAAATTAACCAAAGTAAATATTGGGCAACCAAACTTGCTGAATATCGTTTGCGGAGCTCCTAATGTAGCCGTTGGACAAAAAGTTATTGTTGCCACAATAGGCACTACTATTTACCCTACAAATGGTGAATCTATTACCATGAAAAAGGCAAAAATAAGAGGCGCCGAAAGCGAAGGAATGATTTGTGCTGAAGATGAAATTGGTTTAGGTGATAGCCATGCTGGCATCACCCTTTTACCCGCTGAAACTGAAGTAGGAACGCCCATCGCTTCTCTGTTTCCAGTTTATGAAGATTATATCTTTGAAATTGGACTTACCCCCAATAGAATGGATGCAATGAGTCACTTGGGAGTTGCAAGAGATGTTTGCGCTTATTTATCTTATCATGAACAACAAGCATTTACTGCTATTTTACCTTATAAAAACATACCTCAAACTGAACTTCGAGAATCTTCTATTCAAATCAAGATTGAAAATGAATTAGCATGTAAGCGTTACTGTGGAATTCTTATCAATGACGTGAAAGTTGCTGAAAGTCCAGAATGGCTTAAACAAAACTTAAAAAGTATTGGAGTTAAATCTATCAATAACATTGTAGATATCACCAACTTTATTTTACATGAATCCGGACAACCATTGCATGCCTTTGATGCTGAAAAAATTATAGGCAATACAATTATAGTTAAGAATGCAGCACCTTCATCCGTTTTTATCACATTAGATGAAAAATCAAGAAACTTGTCTGATTCCGATTTAATGATTTGCAATGATAAAGAGCCTATGTGTATGGCTGGTGTGTATGGTGGATTGTACAGTGGCGTAACTAATTCTACTACTCAAATTTTTCTTGAAAGTGCTTGGTTTGATGGAAGTACTATCCGTAAATCATCATTAAAACATGGATTAAGAACAGATGCAGCCACCAGATTTGAAAAAGGTGTTGATATCAGTAACACGATGAATGTTTTAATGCGCGCTGCAGCCATGATTGCTGAGATTGCAAAGGGTTCTCTTAACGAAAAACCAGTAGATATTTATCCTTTGCCTTTTCAAAAAACAAGCATCCTTTTTGAACTTGATTTTTTAAAGAAATTAAGCGGAAAATTATATGATGTTAATGCTGTAAAAAAAATCCTGATTGCATTAGGTTTTGAAATCGCAAAAGAAGACGCACAATCACTTGAGTTATTAGTTCCTTTTTATAAAACCGATGTAAGTATTCAAGCAGATATTATTGAAGAAATAATGAGAATTGATGGATTAGATAATGTTGAAATTCCTGCTACCATTACCATTGCTCCATCAATCGAAAAAGAAAATAGAAAAAATACTACAAAGGAAAAAATGGCTAATTACATGGTTGGCCTGGGCTTTCATGAGATTTTTACGAATAGTATTACCAATAGCGCTTTTTATTCAGATGAGATTTTATCCAAAACTGTAAAAATGATGAATAGCTTAAGCACTGAGCTAAACATAATGAGGCCAGAAATGATTCAAAGTGGATTACAGGTTTTGGCACACAACATCAACAGAAAAAATGTAAATCTCAGGTTTTTTGAATTTGGAAAAACATACTCCATAAATGAAAACCAAAAATATGCTGAACAAAACCGATTGGCTTTATTGGTAACTGGCAATATTTCTGAAACCAACTGGAATGCTAAATCAATCAAGTCTGATGTTTTTTATTTAAAAGGCGTTTTAGAAAATCTTTTGCCATTATCTGGAATTAAAAATATCAGCACTGAAAAATCAAATTATCCTTATTTTATCAATTCGTCCAATATTTTAATTGGAAAAAATGTAGTGGGACAAATGGGAGAAGTAGCGCCTTCTTTACTTAAATATTTTGATATTAAAAACGCTGTATACTTTGCCGATATTGACTTTGATTTGTTATTACAACAAAAAATAAAACCCATTCAATTTAAAGAATTGGCAAAATTCCCAGCAATTAACAGAGACTTGTCGTTATTGGTGGATAAAAATGTTTCTTATTCTCAAATAGAGCAAATAGCTTTAAACAATAAACCGGTCGCTTTAAAAGAAATGGGGTTGTTTGATATTTTTGAAAATGAAAAATTAGGAGACCATAAAAAATCAATGTCTGTAAGTTTTACTTTTTTAGATGAAAATAAAACAATGACAGACGAAGAAATTGATGGTTATATGAATAAATTAATCTCAAGTTTTGAGCAAACCTTAAAAGCAACAATTAGAAAATAATTAATTGGAACAAGTAACAAAACATATAAGCCGCGTTCATAGTAAGTTGCAGGATTTTTTAAAAAAATATGCAGCGCTGCAAAAACAAAATACACAACAGCAACAACTAATCGCTGAATTAAAAACTTCTATCGAAGAAAATAAAAATAAAGTCAGACAATTAGAAGAACAGCAACATATTTTAAAGTCTGCTGCCGGAAAAATGAATGAGATAGATAAAAAGGCATACGAACAAATTATTGGAAAATATATAAAAGAGTTGGATAAATGCATCGCTTTACTTAGCGAATAAAATTGAAAAATCATGGCACAGGAACTCATCCCAATAAATATTGTCATTGGCGATCGCACATACAGAATTAAAACAAGTCCTTCAGACGAAGAAACCGTTCGCAAAACGGTTAAATTGATCAATGATAAAATCCTGGAATTTAAAACACAGTTTGCAGGAAAAGATATGCAAGATTATATTGCAATGGTGATCATCTGGTATGCAACTCAAAATGTCACTCAATCGAGCAGCTCCGATTTTAAAGAAATGACAGACGTTTTATTGAAAATGGAAACATTATTAGATAAAGTATAGTCCTCCCTTTTGAAATCAATAATCTGGTTAAGGGCTTGCCATTTTTCCATTCAATTGACGCTTTTCTTAAATTTAGTTGCCTTCAGCTAATTTATCTTCATTCAAAAATTGTATCTTTGGAACTAAACTATTTTTGGCCGTTTAAACGGTCAATTTGGGGTTATTATATTGTGAAAAAGCTAAAAAAAGAAATTAAATGGAACCTATTATAATAGGCGGAATCGCCCTCATTGTAGGATTAGTGCTGGGAAAACTAATATTTGCTAAAAATGCAGGTAAAATTGTGGAAGATGCTAAATCTGAAGCAGCTAGAATACTGGCAGATGGTCAATCGCAAGCTGAAACTTTAAAAAAAGAGAAGCTTTTAGAAGCTAAAGAAAAGTTTGTGCAAATGAAAGCGGACCACGAAAAAGATGTGTTGGTTCGTACTCAAAAACTCAGTGAATCTGAAAATAGAGTAAAGCAAAAAGAGCAAACAATTAATCAAAAAGAGGTTGCTTTAGATAAGCAAACTAAAGAAAATGAAACCATCAAGGACAATTTGAATCGTCAAATTGAAGTGGTAAATGTAAAACGTACCGAGCTTGAAAAGCATCAAGAAGAACATATCAGAAGATTGGAAAAAGTAGCAGGACTTTCTGCCGAAGAAGCAAAAACTCAGTTAATTGAGAGCCTAAAACAAGAAGCAGAAACCAAAGCCTTAGTTCTTCAACAAGAAATTATTGAGGATGCTAAACAAAAAGCCAACAAAGAAGCACGTAAAATAGTAATTCAAACCATTCAACGTACTGCTGCAGAACAAGCTATTGAAAATTCAATCACTGTATTTAATTTAGAAAGTGACGAAATCAAAGGCTCTATTATTGGTCGTGAAGGCAGAAACATCAGAGCAATTGAAGCTGCAACTGGTGTTGATTTAATTGTTGATGATACACCAGAAGCCATTGTACTTTCTTCATTTGATCCTTTACGTAGAGAAATAGCTCGTCTTTCTTTACAACGTTTAGTAGCCGATGGAAGAATTCACCCTGCCCGTATTGAGGAGGTTGTTGAAAAAACTAAGCGTCAATTGGATGATCAAGTAATGGAAATTGGGGAAAGAACAGCCATGGAATTGGGTATTCATGGGTTACATAAAGAACTTTTAAGAATGGTTGGCCGTATGAGATTCCGTTCTTCTTATGGTCAGAATTTATTGATGCATAGTAGAGAAACAGCCAATTTATGTGCAATTATGGCTTCTGAATTAGGTATGAATCCTAAGCTGGCAAAACGTGCCGGATTATTGCACGATATTGGAAAAGTGCCAGATGAAGAAACTGAATTAAGCCATGCTCTGTTAGGTGCTAAGTTAGCTGAAAAATATGGCGAAAATCCAGCGGTTGTAAATGCAATTGGTGCTCACCATGATGAAATGGAAATGAAATTTGTTATCTCTCCTATTATTCAAGCTTGTGATGCGATTAGTGGCGCAAGACCTGGAGCAAGAAGAGAAATAATGCAGCAATATATTCAACGTATCAAAGACCTTGAAAATCTTGCTATGGCTTACCAAGGCGTTGAAAAAGCATATGCTATTCAAGCTGGTCGTGAATTAAGAGTTATTGTTGAAGCAGATAAAGTAACAGATGATGCAAGCGATAAATTAAGCTTCGAAATAGCTCAAAAAATTCAAACCGAAATGACGTTCCCTGGACAAATTAAGGTTACTGTTATTCGTGAAAAAAGAGCTGTCAATATTGCCAGATAACTTTTACAAATAAGGATTTACAATTGAGCCCTGGAGGAGTTACCCTAGGGCTTTTTTAATATAGGTATTTATTAATAATTGGCTGGCTTAGCAAAAAAGGAAGAGTTTTTGCACTTGAACTTCAAATTTGTAGCAATAATTGAAATTTTTTTAAGTATAAACTTTAAACTTTAAACTTAATCCCCTACCTTTGCCCTCCGTTAAAATAAAACATTATGAACGCAATTGATTTTGTTCATGGACAAATGTCCACTACATCAAATTTCCCAGCATTTAAGGCAGGAGATAACGTTACTGTAAACTATAAAATTCAGGAAGGAAACAAAGAACGTATTCAAAGTTTTAAAGGTGATGTAATTAAACGTCAAGGTACTGGCGCTACTGCTACATTTACAGTTCGTAAAATAAGCGATGGTGTTGGTGTTGAGAGATTATTCCCTTTCCATTCTCCTAATATTGAAAGTGTTGTTGTAAATAAAGTAGGTCGTGTTAGAAGAGCTAAGTTGTATTTCTTACGTGAAAGAAGTGGAAAAAGTGCTCGTATTAAAGAAAAAAGAATGGCAGTGGGTGCAAAGAAGAAATAATCTATATTTAAATAGTATTTTAAAAAGCGGAAACAATTGTTTTCGCTTTTTTTATGTAGTTATAATGGGAGTTTTTCTATAATTTTGGGTTCTAAATTATTATTTATGGGAGATTTATTTGCAGGGCAGCATATGTTGCTAATATTAATTATCGTTCTTCTTTTTTTTGGTGGAAAAAAATTACCAGAATTAATGCGTGGTTTGGGTAGAGGAATTAGAGAATTCAAAGATGCCAAAGACAATGTAAAAAGAGAAATTGAAACTAACATGAATGATGAACCCAATTCATCTAAAAACAATTCAAGTAGTTCTAATTAATTTATTTTTCTGATTTATTATAACCTCGTTGTAATTTAAACGAGGTTTTTTTATAATAAACAATTCACATTTACCTTTTCATTCTTTGATGAGTATATTCAAAAAAAAAGGCAGCACCTCTTCAAGAGCAGAAATGTCTTTCATTGATCATCTTGATGAATTAAGAAAACATTTATTCAGATCTGTTATAGCAGTTGTTATTGGAGCCCTTGCCATTGCCTATTTCAATTCATTTATCATTAAAAAAATTCTCATGGGGCCTACCCATGCAGATTTTGCAACGTATACTTATTTATGCAAATTAGGTCATGCGTTAGGATTTGATAAAACGCTTTGTCTTGAGGAGATTCATGTAAAAATGCAAAGCAATGCTGTTGCTGGACAATTTAATGTTTTCATGAACATAGTATTAATAGGTGGCTTTATTGTTGCATTCCCATACATATTCTGGCAGTTTTGGCTGTTTGTAAAGCCTGCTTTAAAAGCGAATGAAATGAAAAATACCAGCAAGGTTATTTTTTGGGTTTCGTTTTTATTTTTTATAGGAATTCTATTTGGTTATTTTGTGGTAGCGCCTTATACCATTCATTTCTTTGCTAATTTTACCATAGATGAGAACATTGAAAACATCTGGACTTTAACGAGTTATTTTAATACCATTGTACCATTAATAATGGGATCGGGTATCGCCTTTCAATTGCCATTAGTTTTATTTTTTTTAGCCAAAATAGATATTGTTACAACTAAATTTTTGAAAAAATACAGAAGGCATGCAATTTTAATCATTGTAATTTTTGTGTCCATCATCACACCTCCGGATATGTTGAGTACGATTATTTGTAGTATTCCATTGGTGCTATTATATGAAATCAGTATAATTCTGTGCTCAAGAGTTGAAAGAAAAAAATCTGCAGAAGAAATCGCAGAATGGAGTTAATATCAATTTATCATTCAATTATTTTACTTGTTTAACTATCATAACATAAAAGCATATCAAGACTATCTCAATCAGGAGGAGCATGGATGCCAAAAAGCCGTTGAGTATTATTTGAACAATATTGAATCCAATAAAAATCTTAATGCATTTGTAGAGGTTTACACGGAAGAAGCAATCAACAAAGCCAAAGCCCTCGATCAGAAAAGAAAAAATGGTGATTCAATCGGGAAATTACATGGAGTGGTAATTGCTATTAAAGATGTGATTTGCTACAAAGATCATATAGTAACTGCTGCATCAAAAATATTACAGCATTTTACCGCTCAATACAATGCCTCTTGTATTCAATATTTACTGGATGAAGAGGCAATCATTATTGGTTGTTGCAACTGTGATGAATTTGCCATGGGAAGTAGTAATGAGAATTCTGTTTATGGAAATGTACTCAATGCTGCAAACCCTTCAAAAGTACCTGGCGGATCTTCTGGAGGAAGTGCTGTTGCTGTTCAGGCAAACATGTGCATGGTGAGTTTGGGGAGCGATACGGGCGGCTCTGTGCGTCAGCCTGCAGATTTCTGCGGACTAGTAGGATTGAAGCCCAGTTATGGCGTTATTTCAAGATATGGACTTATTGCCTATGCCTCTTCCTTTGATCAAATTGGAATTTTTGGAAATAATATTTACGACGTAGCGCTAATCTTATCAGTTATTAGTAAAACGGATGATTTTGATAGCACCATGAATGCCAGTAATGATTTTATTCATATTCATGAACAACTCAATCTAAATGATAAAAAATTAAAAATTGCTTTATTAAAAGAAGTGATGAATCATCCTTCTTTAGATAAAGAAATACAATCTGCAATCGTAAATCAATGCAATGAATTAAAAAATAATGGTCACGAAATTATAGAAGCAGATTTTTCATTGCTGGAATATCTCGTGCCAACTTATTATGTACTTACAGCAGCAGAGGCGAGTAGCAATCTTTCGAGATATGATGGCATTCGTTACGGACATCAATCCAAAAAAGCCATTCAGGATATTCAGGATTTTTACATCCAAAACAGAACTGAAGGTTTTGGCAAAGAAGTAAAAAAAAGAATCATGCTGGGAAATTTTGTTTTGAGTAGTGGATATTACGATGCCTACTATACGAAAGCGCAACAAGTAAGGCAATTATTAATTAATAAAATGAATGAGCTGTTTCAAAGTTGTGATGCTATTATTATTCCTACTAGTCCTACCACCGCTTTTAATATTGGGGAAAAGAAAAAAGATCCCATTGAAATGTACTTAGCAGATATCTTTACAGTGTTTGCAAATTTAACAGGAATACCTGCTATAGCTGTTCCTTTGTTTACGCACAGTAATGGCTTACCATTCGGATTGCAAATTCTCACCAAGAGAGATGATGAAATTACTTTATTGCAATTAGCAGAAACGATGCTTTCTCAAAAACATACAGCATAATTATTCGAAGATTTTTTGAATCGCTTCAACTTTCATTTTGCATTCATTGTATTCTTCCTTTGGATTGCTATTATAAGTAATTCCACTTCCTGCTTTGAAAGATAAATAGGCTTTTGATTGATTATAAAAAATACTTCTTATCACAACATTGAAATCAAAATCTCCATTAGGCGCTACATAGCCTATACAACCAGAAAACAATCCTCTTGGAGCAGACTCATACTGATCTATTAATTCTGTTACTCTTTTTTTAGGAGCTCCTGTCATTGATCCCATAGGAAAACAAGCTTCAATAATTTCTGTCCATGAACAATTAGATTCTACTTCTCCCTGAATAGTACTTATCATTTGATGTACTTGAGGAAATGAATAAATTCCAAAAAGCTCCGATACAGTTACAGATCCTTCTTTACATACTTTACTCAAATCATTTCTAACTAAATCAACTATCATTACATTTTCACTTTTTTCTTTTTCGCTGTTGATTAGATATTCTTTAGACAATTGATCTTTTTCGAGGTTTTCTAATTCTCTTTTTGAGGTTCCTTTTATGGGCTGAGAGATAACTGTATTGGCTGTTCTTTTTAAAAATCTTTCCGGACTGGCACATAGACAAAATCGATCATCTAATTTATACAATGCTGAAAAAGGATTGGGTGATTTTTTATTCAGTAACGAGTAAATATGATATGGATTAATATTTACTTGATGAGCGTTGAACTCCTGACAAAAATTAAGTTCATAACAATCTCCTCTTTGAATATGCTGCAGGATAGAATTTATTTTTTCTAGATATTCTTCTTCAGTTAGTTGATGCTGAATATCTATAGATTGATGTTTTTCTATTTCATTAAATTCATCAAAACTATTGATAGTGTTGAATACATCTTTTGGATTAATGGTATCTCCTTCAATCTTTACAAGATTGTTCTGAATTTGAATTACAATGAGAGGTGTGAAAAAAAAGAGATTAGGAAAATCTATTTCGTCTTTTTTGTGAGAAGGATAACTGATGTGTCCGAATAGCCAATCTTTATTTTTTTCTGAATAAGATTTTAGTTGATTGAAATCTGTTGGATAATTTAAGGTTACAGAGTTTTTTTGTCCAACTGCTAAGAGGCATTCGAAGCTAGGAATATCGAAGTTATATTGATTGTTATCTAAGAAACAAAAAATGTTGAACTGGCTAGCCCAATTCAACATTTTATTTTTAAAGCTTGATAAGTTATTTACAGAAAATGTATTGTTGATATTATTCACTGATAAAATTAAAAGTCATCGTCATCAAAATCTCCTCCTAAATCATCATCGAATAATCCTAAATCTTTAAAGTCATCATCATCATCAAAGTCGTCTGATTTAGCAGGCTTTTTAGTACCGCTACTTGGAGATGATGTTTTTTTTGATTTAGATTTTGGTAAATCAAATTCTTCGAAATCAGGATCCCAGCTATCATCTTCTTCTGGTGCATCCCAATCATCTTTAACATCTACATCATCGTCATCATCATCATCGTCAGATTTCTTTTTAGAGGACGATCCTTTTTTTGTTTTACTTGTGGTAAGCTCTAATTCATCATCTTCATCATCATCTTCTTCTTTAGATTTAGATTTGGGTGATGCTTTTTTTGCAACAGCTTTTTTTGCAACAGCAGCTTTTTTTACTGGTTTGTTTTTTTCGTTTTCTGATTTTGGTGCCATAACTAATTTGGATTACGAATGTAAATTTTCCACGAGATTTTTAATTAGCCAAATATTTTTTACTTTTTTTTTATATTTTTTTACTAACTGCAAACAATTTGTTCTCTACCCGGTCCATTACTGATATATTTCACTGGCACGTTCAAGAAATTATTGATATACTGAATGTAATTTTTCATTGTATCAGGCATGTTGTCAAAGGAAGTAATTGTAGAACTATCCATGTTCCAGCCATCAAAAATTCGATAAGAAGCTTTTATATCAGCATGATTCATTTGAAATGGAATTTCTGATTTCTCCACACCGTCAACAATATATTTGTCACATACTTTTAATTCAGTAAGTGCATCTAAGATGTCTGTTTTTGTCATTACAATTTTAGTAACCCCATTAATCATACAAGCAAATTGCAAAGCTACTAAATCTATCCAGCCGCAACGACGAGGCCTTCCAGTTGTGCTTCCAAACTCATTACCTGTGTTTCTTAAGAAGTCGCCGGTTTCATCTAATAATTCAGTTGGAAAAGGACCACTGCCAACTCGTGTGCAATAAGCCTTTGTAATACCAATAATGTCTTTTATTTTTTGCGGAGGAATACCTAAGCCAGAACAAACGCCAGCAGAGATAGTATTGCTACTTGTAACAAATGGAAATGTACCAAAATCAACATCTAGCATACTTCCCTGAGCACCTTCTGCTAAAACTTTTTTTCCTTCTTTAATTTTTTGATTAATGAAATATTCGCCATTAACTATATTCAACGTTTTTAAAAATTCTACGCCATCAAAAAAATCTTTTTCCCATTCTGAAATATCTTCTTGAAAATTAAAATTGTCTAATAGTTGCTGATGTTTCGATTTTAAATTAGCATATTGTTCTTTAAAATTCGGATGTAAAATATCACCTACTCTTAAACCGTTTCTTCCGGTTTTATCCATGTAAGCCGGACCGATTCCTTTTAACGTACTTCCAATTTTTTGATCGCCTTTAGATAACTCGCTTGCTTTATCTAGTGCTCTATGTGTTGGAAGTATTAAGTGCGTTCTTTCGCTAACATATAAATTCTTTCTTACGTCAACACCAAATGCAGCAACTGAAGCGCATTCTTTTTTCAATGTAACTACATCTAACACTACGCCATTACCAATCAAATTAATTTTTTCTTCATGAAAAATTCCACTGGGTATTTGGTGTAATACAATTTTTTTCTCTCCTACATAAAGTGTATGTCCTGCATTAGGACCGCCTTGAAATCTTGCAATTAAATCATAATCTTTAGCAAAAAAATCTACAATTTTACCTTTCCCTTCATCACCCCATTGCAAACCAAGAATTACATCTACCATGTTAAAATATTTGTCTAGTTTTTTAAAAAAACGAAATTAAATTGATTTAAATGAATGACCTAATTTAATGCAATTATTAAAATCTTCTGATCAAAAAATTAAGCTACTTTCAGTAAACTCATTTTTGATGTATTAAACTTTTGTTCAGCATATTCTAGAGTAACTTCAAAATTTTTAAGATTTTTTGATGGTAATTCAAACATAGCATCTGTAAGAATGCTTTCGCAAATACTGCGTAACCCTCTTGCCCCTAATTTGTATTCTAACGCTTTAGTAACCATAAAATCAAGTACGGCAGGCTCAAATACAAGCTTAATACCTTCCATCTCAAAAAGCCTTGTGAATTGTTTGATCAATGAGTTTTTAGGCTCTGTAAGAATGTTACGAAGAGTGGCTGCATCCAATGGATTAAGATAAGTAACCACTGGTATTCTTCCTAGTAATTCTGGAATCAATCCAAACTGTTTTAAATCTACTGAGTTTATAAACTGAAGTGAATTATTCTGTTGATATTCTTGTAATTCTTTATTGGCATTAAATCCAATTGAATTGGTATTAATTCTTCTGGCAATAATTTTATCAATTCCATCAAAAGCACCTCCACAAATAAATAAAATATTTTGTGTATTTACTTTTATCAATTTTTGATCGGGATGTTTTCTTCCACCCTGAGGGGGAACCAACACTTCACTTCCCTCTAATAATTTTAATAATCCTTGTTGCACGCCCTCTCCGCTTACATCTCTTGTAATAGAAGGGTTATCGCTTTTTCTAGCAATCTTATCAATTTCATCTATGTAAACAATTCCTCTTTCTGCTGCCGCTACGTCATAATTACAAGTTTGTAATAATCTTGTGAGCATACTCTCCACATCTTCTCCTACATAGCCCGCCTCAGTAAAAACAGTTGCATCAACAATAGCAAATGGTACATTTAACATTCTTGCAATTGATTTTGCCAAAAGCGTTTTGCCCGTACCTGTTTCTCCAACCATTACAATATTGCTTTTTTCAATCTCAACATCGTTGTCGATTTTTTGGTTCACTCTTTTATAGTGATTATACACCGCTACCGCCAATACTTTTTTAGCATCATCTTGTCCAATCACATATTCATCTAAAAAGCTTTTTATTTCAATAGGCTTTTTTACAAACAATGCAGCAGGAGTTGAGCTGTTTTGTTCCTGAGCAGGTATTTCATTTTTAATAATTTCTTGTGCATGCTCTACACAAAATTCACAGATGTGGCCCTCTGCACCAGCAATTAATATTTTTACTTCCTCCCTCTTTCTACCACAAAATGTACAATTAACAGTGGGTTGCTTAGCCATATTTATTTTTTAAAGCGCAAAGATAACAAATGATATTTCCATAACAAATCTTTCAATACTTACGATTGATAATTATGTTGGAAATCAAGGA
>CANGGD010000025.1 GCA_947453295.1 Chitinophagaceae bacterium
CTGCTCCTTGTTCACTACATATTACTCTTTCTTTTTTAAATAAACCGTCAGATTCTATTGAAGCTAATTCAGTTGCTATTCTGGATACAAAAGTTGAATTCATAAAATGATTTAAAATAAAAGTACAAAAATTAACCTTAAAAAAAGGAGTTTGATTGTTTCCTTTTAAATGAAATGATTAATTTTAAACTCTGTTTTTTTCCAAAACCATTTAGCTTTTTACAAAAATGAAATTCTATTTTTCTGCCTTTATAACATTATTATTATCATTTAATCTATTTTCTAATCCTTACTCAAAAACCCTAAACAACAATATTAATTTTGATACAAGTTTCTACATTGTTGTTGATAAAAGTAATTATGAATTGAAAGTGTATAATTCGGAAGGATGGTATGCAACTTACCCTGTTGTGTTTGGCTCCAAAGACAAATCGGATAAATTAATGCAGGGCGATAAAAAAACACCTGACGGAGAATTTACCATTATTCAAAAAAAGATTAATCCAAAATGGGGGAAAGAATTATTGCTTGATTATCCAAATGAAAAGTGTAAACAAAAATTTATAGAAAGAAAGCAAAAGGGTGTTGTTCCTAAAAATGCTAAAATAGGCGATGGCATTGCTGTTCATGGTACAAGGCCTGCCGAGGAATGGACCGTTGATCAAGAATACAATTGGACAGATGGTTGCATTTCTTTAAAATATTCCGACATGCTTGATTTGTATGAATTTATTCCGGTTGGAACAAAAATTACGATTCAGCAATAAATAAAAGATTGGCATCACCATAGCTTAAAAATCTAAAATCATTTTTCAAAGCATACTCATATATATTCTTCCAGTTCGGTCCTAAAACTGCTGCTACTAATAAAAGTAGTGTTGATGCCGGTTGATGAAAATTTGTTATCAGTGCTTTTATTATTTTAAATGGATAGCCCGGCGTTATTAATAATTGTGTTTGCGTAAACAATCTGCTTTTGTTTTGAAGCTTCATCCATGTTAAAAGCGCTTGTAATGCTTCATTAACAGGAAGATTTATTTCTATTAAATGTTTATCATAAATATCCCATTGTTGCAAACTAAGATTTTCAATTGAAGGTTGCTGATAACATTTTACACCCAACCAGTACAAAGACTCTAATGTTCTTAGTGAAGTGGTTCCAACAGCAACAATAAATTTATCTGATTGTATTAATTTTTGTATAAAAGCAATCTCTACATCAATCCATTCGGCATGCATTTCATGATCTTTCATGGAGGCGGCTTTTACGGGCTTAAAAGTACCGGCTCCAACATGAAGTGTAACAAAATCAGTAGCTATATTTTTTTCATTCAAATCATGTATGATTGAATTTGTGAAATGCAAACCGGCCGTTGGCGCCGCAACCGAACCTTCCTCTTTTGCATAAACCGTTTGATACCTATTGACATCTTCACTAGCAACGTTTCTTTTAATGTAAGGCGGAAGTGGTACATCTCCTGCAGCTGTTAATATATCTCCAAAACAAATCGCTTCATCTTCCCAATTAAATTCTATTAGATGCGCTTCTGCATATGATTCAATTAGTGTGGCCTTTAAAATAATTTCTTTTCCATTGATGTTGATTTTTTTCTCAACATACTGCTCTTTCCATTTTGCTAATCCTCCAACAAAACATTTCCAATTTGATGTCCTTGTTTGTTGTAATACTAAGGCATATTCATTTATTCTTTCTGCCGGCTCTAAACAAAATATTTCAATAACACTTCCAGATGCTTTTTGAAATTTTATTCTTGCGTTAAGCACTTTGCTATTATTAAAAACAAGAAAACTATTCTTTGGTAAATGATTGGCAATATTTAAAAAAACGTCTTCGGCAATTTCGTTTTTTTGATGAATTAACAACTTAGACAGCTCTCTGTTTTCCAGAGGATGTAATGCAATTCTATCATTAGGCAAATCGTAATGATACTCTTGTATAGAAATATTTTTGGGTGAATCTTTGTTGATCACAGTCTGTTTTTTTTAATTTCTTCAACAACGGATGGATCTAGCAAAGTAGTTGTGTCGCCAATATTTGTAAGTTCACCTTCTGCAATTTTTCTTAAAATTCTTCTCATTATTTTACCACTTCTGGTTTTGGGCAAGCCGCTCACAAATTGAATTTTATCTGGTTTAGCTATCGCGCCAATAACGGTTGAAACCGTTTTGGCTATCGCAGATTTTACCTCTACCTCCTCATTTATCTCTCCATTAAAAATTACATAGGCATATATCCCTTGTCCCTTTATATCGTGTGGATACCCAACCACAGCGCTTTCCACCACACCCGCATGCATATTAATCGCATTTTCAACTTCTGCTGTACCAATCCTATGACCACTTACATTTAATACATCATCAACTCTTCCTGTAATTCTATAATCGCCATCCTGATCTCTCAAACAACCATCTCCAGTAAAATACAAATTTTTGTAGGTTGAGAAATAGGTTTGTCTGCATCTTTCATGATCACCATAAGTTGTACGTAACATTCCTGGCCATGGAAATTTTATACATAAGTTTCCCGACACACCATTGCCTTCTATATTATTTCCTTGTTCATCTACCAACACCGGCTGTACGCCAGGAAGCGGGAGGGTAGCAAATGATGGCTTTGCATTTGTTATGCCAGCAATATTTGAAATTAATACACCGCCAGTTTCCGTTTGCCACCAGGTGTCTACAATTGGACATCTTTTATTTCCAATATTCTCATTGTACCAATGCCAAGCTTCTTCATTTATTGGTTCACCAACGGTTCCTAGTACCTGCAATGACTCTAAGTTTTTCCCTTCTATTGGTTCTTTACCAAACGACATCAAACTTCTTATTGCGGTTGGGGCTGTGTATAAAATATTGACGTTGTGCTTTTCTACAATCGACCAAAATCTACCTGCATCCGGATAAGTGGGAATGCCCTCAAACATTAAGGATGTAGCACCCGCACTTAATGGACCATAAACTATATAACTGTGGCCTGTTATCCAACCAATATCTGCCGTGCAAAAATGTATCTGACGGCTTTGATATTGAAATACATTTACAAAAGTATAGTTAGCCCAAACCATATATCCTGCACATGTGTGAACAACACCCTTAGGTTTTCCTGTGCTACCAGAAGTGTACAATATAAAAAGCATATCCTCCGCATCCATGCTCTCTGCTGGAATAAATTGAATGTTTTTATCTACAACCTTTTGTATCTCTTTATTCCACCAAACATCTTTTCCATCATTCATACTAACTGAAAGCTGTAAACGATTATATACTATTGTTTTTTCTACCGAAGGACAAGTTTTCAATGCTTCATCAATTACTGATTTTAAGGGAATAACCTTATTTCCTCTATACACGCCATCTGCAGTGATGACAATATTACACGCAGCATCCTGAATTCTATCAGAAATGCTTTGTGCAGAAAATCCACCAAACACAACAGAATGTATTGCCCCAATTCTGGCACATGCCAAAATTGCGATGGTTAGCTCCGGAATCATAGGCATGTAGATACATATTCGATCTCCTTTTTTTGCACCATTGTTTTTTAGTACTTGCGCAAACTGACAAACATGCAATAGCAGATCTTTATAAGTGATGGTGCGAGTTTTTTCGGAAGGCTCATTTGGCTCCCAAATTATTGCTGCAACATCTGGCTGAGTTTCTGCCCATCTGTCTAAACAGTTTTCTGTGATATTTAATTTTCCTCCTGCAAACCATTCCACTTTAGGTTCATTGAAATTCCAATTCAACACCTGATCCCATTTCTTATGCCAAACGAAATTATTTGCTATCTCGCTCCAAAAAGATGCAGGATCATTGATGCTTTTTTGATATTGTTCGTGATAGTGTTCTACACTTTTTATTTGATATGGATAAGACATCGTCGAAGCGTTGGTTTTATTTTTTACAAAGTAAATTGATTCAATTTATTTTTTTACTGCCTTATTAAAATTTGTTGTAATGCCTGATCCGTATGGAAATTGACTACAAAATGTTACAGGCAATCTTCCCTCGTAATTTAATGATCCTTTCAAAAGTTGAATGGCCGTATGTTGTACAATATCATCATCTTCATAACAAACAGCCAGATTTTTTATGTCACACCAATTCTTTGCTGCATAGGCATTTCCAAATAAGAACAACATAGTTTTTGTTTTTGCTGAAATAGAATCTATCATTTGAATCGACGCTGCGCTTATGTCAAAATTATTGGCCGGCTTTCTGTTGATTTTATGAATGCCCATTACTACTCTGTTATATGTTTTAGTAATAGAGTCTATCAAGTAATTTATACTGTCTTTATTTTTTTGATTGTAATCAACATAAAAAACATCTGCGTTAAAATTCTTTTTCATTTCTTTTGAAAAACTGTTTTCCGATTTAATTCCAAATCCAATGTATGCAATTTTGTTTCGATTAGTTTTCAATGGAAAATAATCAGCATTTGTTTTCTTCAATAATGTAATTGCTTTTTGAGAAACTATTTTTCTCATTTGCAAAATATTGCTGTTTAAATCTTTGATTAAATTTTTTGTGGATACAGAATCATTATTTTTTAATACATATTTATACTTGCTCATCAAAACTCTTTTGCAATGGTATGCAATGTCATTCCAGCTAATTCTGTTTTCTTGAATAGCTATTTTTATTTTTTCAATGGCGAGCGGAATGCTGTCTGGCAAACAAAGCATATCATTTCCTGCAATTATGGATTCTACTGAAGCCTCACTATTTGGAAAAAACTTTTTTACGCCCTGCATTTCTAAAGCATCTGTAATACAAAGTCCTTTAAAATGGAGCTCGTTTTTTAAAAGACCTTTTATGTTTTTTTCAGACAAAGACGTAGGCCTGTTGCTTTGTGAATCAATAGCAGGAACGAATAAATGAGCAATCATAATACTTGCAATGCCTGCATCGATGGCTTTTTTAAATGGATATAATTCTGTTTCTTCTAATTGTTTTTTTGTTTTATTAATTATTGGAAGATCTAAATGAGAATCTACAGATACGTCCCCATGACCAGGAAAATGTTTTGCGCAAGCCATTACTCCGTTATCTTGCAAGCCTTTCATATACTGAATGGCAAATGTTGACACCTTGGTTTTACTTTGTCCAAAACTCCTATCGTTAATAATTGGATTATCTGGATTATTATTCACATCCATTACAGGCGCATAATTCATTTGAATACCCATTCGCTTACATTGTTTGGCAACGAGTTTGCCATATTGATACATAACTTCTGGGCTTTTCATTGCACCTAACATCATTTGTTTAGGTAGCGGTTGAACACTGTCTAGTAAACGCATTCCAACACCCCATTCGCCATCAATAGAAAACAATAACGGCACTTTTGACATTGATTTTAACTGGTTGATGTATTGTACTTGTTCAATTGGGTTTCCCTGAAAAATACAAACGCCTCCAATTCCGTATTTTTTTATATAATCTGCCAGTTGCTCATTATAATAAGTTACCTGTTTAGTCGCCATATTAATAGACGACATTCTTGCAATGATGAGCTGGCCAATTTTTTCATCATCGTTTAATTGCTGATAAACACTATCTACCCATTTGCTGGCTCTTGTTTGTGTAGGTTTTTGGGCGAATACTGCAATGTTTAAAAAACAGAAAATGGTAAGTAAAAAAAACCTCATAAAAGCAAGCTGTTATTAGTGAAAAGGATTAGTTATTTTTGCTACAAATTACATTCATTTTGACAGATATCATTCATTTATTGCCAGATAATATTGCCAACCAAATTGCAGCAGGAGAAGTTATTCAAAGACCGGGTAGTGCCGTGAAAGAATTATTAGAAAACGCTGTAGATGCCGGAGCCGATGAAATAAAACTTATAATTAATGATGCGGGCAAAGCATTGGTGCAAGTTATTGACAACGGAAAAGGCATGAGTGAAACAGATGCACGATTATCATTTGAAAGACATGCCACTTCTAAAATAAAAAACATTGATGATTTATTCAGAATCAAAACTATGGGATTTAGGGGCGAGGCGCTAGCGAGTATTGCAGCGGTTGCACAAGTAGAACTTAAAACAAAAAGAGCAGAAGACGCATCGGGCACATACATTGAAATTGAAAACAGCAAAGTAAAAATGCAAGAGCCCATTGCTTTCAATAAAGGCACCAGCATAGCAATGAAAAATTTGTTTTTTAATGTGCCAGCCAGAAGAAATTTTTTAAAAAGCAACACAGCAGAATTAAAACATATAGTAGATGAATTTATTAGGGTAGCCATGGCATTTCCTGAAATATTTTTTTCTTTACAATCAAACGGACAAGAAGTTTTTCATTTAGAAAAAGGAAATTTAAAACAAAGAATACTGCAAATTTTAGGAAATAACTATAATGCCAAACTGGTAAATGTAAACGAACAAACAGATTATTTAAACATTACCGGATTTGTAGGAAAACCAGAAGCGGCAAAGAAAACAAGAGGCGATCAATATTTATTTGTAAACAACCGTTTTATTAAAAGCGCTTATCTGAATCATGCAATCATGAATGCTTTTTCCGACATGATTCCAAAAGATAGTTTTCCAATGTATGCGTTGTTTATTGATTTGGATCCGGCGCAATTAGATATAAATGTTCATCCTACCAAACAAGAAATAAAATTTGAAGACGATAAAATTGTGTATGCTTTTGTTCAAGCTACTGTTAAACACGCACTCGCACAGTTTAGCATTACACCTACTTTAGATTTTGAATTAGACGCTAGCATACAACAACTGGATTCTATCAATAAACCTATGACAGATGAACAGCGAAGCAATACCGCTAACGCTTCTTCTTTGTTTAAAACCTTTTCACAAAAAAATCAGGCACATTTAGCGGAGCGAAGTGGTGACTTAAAACACTGGAAAGATTTTTATGAATCGCCTTCAACAACAACAGCTAACCCATCTGTAGAAAAACTACATAAAGAATATGAAGCCGATCAACCCTTGATGCAATTACACAACAGCTATGTTGTAATGCAGAAGCAAAATGGCTTTTTGGTTATACATCAACAAAATTCGCATGAAAGAATTTTGTATGAAAAGTACACACATGCCGTTGCCGGAAAACCTATTGCTACACAACAAAGCCTTTTTCCTACTACAATTGAGCTTTCAATGACTGATGCAATTGAGTTGCAGGAATTACTACCCGATATGAAAGAGCTGGGTTATCAAATAGAACATTTTGGTCAGCAAACCTTTGTAATACAAGGTACGCCTGCAGATGTAGATGCGGGTAATGAAAAAATGGTAATTGAAAAAATGCTAGAGGAGTATAAACATTTTAGCAGCGATGTAAAGTTTAGCAAACGAGAAAAACTAATACGATCAATGGCATCGCAACATGCTATAAAAGCAGGTGTTTCGCTTTCACAAAAAGAAATGCAACAATTAACCAGTGATTTATTTAGTTGCGAAGTTGCTAATACCTCTCCCAACGGAAAGCCAACATACATGAGTTTTTATAAAGAAGAAATGGATAAGCTATTTGGAAGATAATTTCCTTCGGCCTTCATTTAATTGGAGAATTTTTATATATCTTTAAAAATAAATAAACCAATTTATAATGAAAAAACTAGCCATTCTTATTTTAGTTTTTAGCTTAAATTTTTTTGTTGTTAACGCACAAAATGTAGGCATAGGAACAGATAGCCCTCATGTTTCTGCAAAATTAGAAGTGTCATCTAACAACAGCGGTTTTTTACCTCCGCGAATGACTACATCCCAAAGAAATACAATTGTAAACCCTGTAGCAGGTTTACAGATTTATAATACTACTACTGATTGTTTGGAAATATTTTCTAAAGGCAGATGGCAAAAAATGTTTTGTGGAGTAGAAGATACTACCGCGATTGCAGCCGTGCAATGTGCAAAACTTTATGATTTTTCTCTAACTTTTGATACAGCTTCAGCAACAGCTACAACATTAGGAGGGAATTATAAAAGATATCAAGGCATTACTGGTGTTGATACCGCACTTGATGTAGTTTTAGTTTATAATGTTGTTGTATCAGCAACTGGTACTAAATTATATTATGCAATGCCAAGCGTTAGTCTTGGAGTTGCATTCAACTTTGTTTATTATAGAAATATTGCAAGCACTAATGGTGGACTTAATTTGTATATAATAATTGAAGATCCTGCAGATGGATCAATCAATCCAATTTTTACAATTACTGGTTATCCAACACATGTTGAACAATTTAGAGCAGTTGTAATTAAGGCTACTTCTAGAAATAGCAACGTTAATTACAATGATTACAATTCAGTAGCATCATTTTATCACTTACCAATGGAATAGTAATAATATATTACAACCAATTAAAAAGGGGATGCTAATACGTCCCTACTTTCTTCAATATTATTATGGTATTGGAAGACATTGGTGGTGAGACCGTGTAAATATAAATTTAAGAACAAGATTTGTTGGCTCACTCGACGACATCCGCATATACAATCGCGCACTCACACAAGAGGAGATAACGTATTTGGCAACGCATTAATTTCTGGCTTCCTGCGCCGGTCTCAGACCGGCGTCTAAAAGAGAACAAGGACTTTGTCCGCAGAAACATTAACCACCGAATAAGATTTACAAAAACATTCCATCTTTTTAATTACTGTCACCGGTCGCAGACCGGCGCCAATAAATAGAAAGTGTCAGACCGGCGTCTAAAAGAGAACAAGGACTTTGTCCGAAGAAATATTAACCACAGAATAAGAATTAAAAAAACATTTCAACATTTTCAACCTCAAACTTCTTAAACCATTTTCCAACACCGGTCGCAGACCGGCGCCAATAAATAGAAAGTGTCAGACCGGCGTCTAAAAGAGAACAAGGACTTTGTCCGCAGAAATATTAACCATCGAATAAGAATTAAAAAACATTTCAACCTTTTAAACCTTAAACTTCTTAAACCATTTTCAAACACCGGTCGCAGACCGGCGCCAATAATATTAATTGTTCTCTCTTATTTGATGAATAAAGATTTCAATCTTTTTTCTAAGGGCTTTAGAATTACCGATGTAATGATTCACCATAATAGAAAATAGTATTTGCTTGTTTTTTTTGGTAACCAACAATCCGGAAATATTGTAATTGTTACTAAACGATCCTGTTTTAGCAAACACAAATCCGCTGTCGCAAACAAGCATGTTTTTTAATGTGCCTGTTCCGCCGGTAGGTAACATGTTTTTTAATGTAGACAAACCGAATTCATTTTTAATTTTTTTTATCACATAAATAAAATCATTCGGCGAAAATAAATTGTATCTGCTTAAGCCGCTGCCATCAACCCATCTAGGCTGTTGAGGCATATCGCTAAAATCTTTTTTTAATAGCGTATCAATCATTTTATCATCACTGCTATATCCAAGCAATTGATTACTCGCCATTAATAAAATTTGCTCTGCATAAAAATTATCGCTTCGAGTCATCATTTTTTTCAACACCGAATCTCTTGGTTGCGATGCAATGGATATAAGCTTTTTGTTACTATAATTTTCTAACGAACCAGAATGTATGTTACAGTTCAAACTGGATTTCAATACATTCATTGTGGTTGTAATGCCATTTGTTTCAAAAGGTATTTGTTGTGAGAAATCGTTGCGTTGATTATTATAAAAAACAAATTGATTGTTTTCGCCTTCACAATAAGATTGTTGAAGAGTTGTATCCATCTTAATTGTAACGGAAAATGCTGTGCTCGGAGGGATGGAATTTAGTTCGTTTCTTTTCTTGTTCCAATTTATCTGTATGGTGTTTCCATACATTGGCATGACGTTTCTTTCTGGCATATATGCTTCATTGGCATCATCCCAAGCCCACCCTTTGCCATATTTTTTTAATTGACGTGTAGGTTCAATAACTATAATTTCTTTTTCTTTATTTTTTTCTAAAAAATTAAACACAGGTTGATTCGCAAAATCCGAATGTAAAAACGTAGGGTCGCCTGTTGGAAAAATATAGAGCTTGTTGGTGTCTTCAAAATAATTTATTCCAGTTAAACTATCTCCCAAATATTTCATTGCAACATAAAGCGTAAACAACTTTGTGGTACTTGCTGGAATAAAATTTTTATTTGAATTGTATTGATACCAATATTTTTTGCTAGCAGGTTCGTAAATACTAATTCCTACCTGAGCATTTTTTATTGTTGAGTCTTGTAGTAAAATGCGTGTACATGTTCTTGTGGTTTTATGAGAAACAGAACATGAAATCAAAAAAACAACCGAGGCCAAAAAAGTTAAACAACGTGTGCTCATTTTTGAATTTAAAAGTATAAAAAAGTTACGCTCTCTCCAATGCTCTCAGCCATCTTTCGGGCATTTCGTTGTTACTTGCTTTTATATAATCTTTCTGACTACAAGCAATATATTTTTGGTTTGGCAATTTCATCCACCAACGATTAGATCTTTTACTTTGCAAAAACAAAGTATCTACCTCAGCAAAAAAAGTATGAAATTCATTAAAAGCACTTGTTTCATTTAAGTTAGCTTCTTGTTTACTTTTATGCTTGCCATCTATAAAATACCAAATCATTTGTGCAATTTGTTTTGCAGTGAGTTGATGTTCATCTTGCTCAGAAAGATATCCATAAATACCAAAGCTGTTTATGTTTGAACTCATACCTGCATACTGTGCGAGGGTGCAAGCTTCTTCACCATTTAAACCATTAGCGCTTAATTTATTTGCAGGAGCATCGCTGTTTTTTATTGCAGAAATATCAAAACTTAAAAAATTAGAATTTCTTATTACAGGTTCCATTTCTTCAATATCATTTTTTACAACCCCTAATCTGAAACAATCAAATCTTAATTTGTCCATTGTTTCAAGTAAAGTAGGATGAACAAAATAACTTTGAAAACCAATATGGTTGTAGTGTTTTACATTGTTAGGTTCGGCCGTAAGCATGTCTAATAAAAAACTATCGCTTTTTAAGTGGCTTTCTCCTCTTAGATCAATCATCGCATCAACGCAAGTTGCTTCTACAATTTGATTTAAATTTTTATACACGTCACATTGAGCTAATGTAATGTCATGTGATCCACCAATAATTAAAACGGTTTTGTTTTCTTTGATCAATTCTGTAACCACAATTTTTAATGCGGCATAAGTATCAGAAATTTCTGCGCCTGTAATAATATTTCCTAAATCAGCAATTTGAATATCGGTATGCCAATAATGTAAGGCATATAAGGCCTTTCTTATTTGATTAGGATTTTGATGGTTATTGTTGATGGTGGAGCTTCCTCTATATTCGTTGATGCCTACAATTACAATTTCTGCCTGGCTAATATCAGGTAATTCTTCCTTGAATATAATAATATGTTTGCCTAATTGACCATCTGTGTAGCCATTATCATCATTAAACTCATTTCCATTAATCGGAAATAGATAATCAGAGAAATCCTTCATATTATTCGTTTTCACAAACCTACTTTATATCTATCAAATGATTATTAAGAATGTTGAATTTTTTAGCACGATTCTCTGTATTCATTTTGTAACTTTGAGTGTTTTTAAAAAATCTTAATAAAGAGTAATTATTTAACGCAAAGCGATGAGTCAAAAACAAGAAGTACTTCAGGAAGTGGTGATAAAATTTGCAGGAGACAGTGGTGATGGTATGCAATTAACGGGAAGTCAGTTTACAAACAATACGGCTTTACTTGGATTAGATTTAGCAACGTTTCCGGATTTTCCGGCAGAAATACGCGCCCCAATCGGAACTGTTCCTGGCGTAAGTGGCTATCAGCTTCGTTTTAGCAGTGATAGAATTTTTACTCCCGGTGATGAATGTGATGTGTTGGTAGCAATGAATGCGGCTGCCTTAAAAGTAAATTTATTAGCAATTAAAAAAGGCGGAAAGGTTATTGTGAATGTTGATGGTTTTGATGCTAAAAATCTTCGCCTAGCAAATTATCCGGAAGGAATTAATCCTCTTGAAGATAATAGTTTGGATAATTATGAAGTCATCAAAATGGATGTTACAAAGATGACGAGAGAAGCGTTGAAAGATTTCACCATGGGAACCAAGGAAAAAGATCGTGCTAAAAACATGTTTGTACTTGGGTTTTTATATTGGATGTACAATCGTGACATGGATAACAGCATCAGCTTTTTAAAAGAAAAGTTTTCTAAAAGACCCGACATCTTAGAAAGCAATATTAAAGTTTTACAAGCCGGTTATAATTATGCTGATACCACAGAAACTTTTACCAGCAGATATTCTGTTGAGAAAGCAAAAATGGAACCTGGTACTTATCGCTCAATCATGGGAAATCAAGCGCTGGCATTGGGTTTAATCGCTGCTTCTCAAAAAAGCAATTTGACTTTATTTTTAGGCACTTATCCAATTACACCCGCTTCAGATATTTTACATGAATTAAGTAAACACAAATCATTTGGTATTAAAACCTTTCAGGCAGAAGATGAAATTGCTGCTATAACTTCGGCTATTGGTGCCAGTTATGGTGGGCTAATTGGCGTTACAACTACTTCAGGTCCGGGTATGGCTTTAAAGTCGGAAGCGATGGGTTTGGCTGTTATGCTTGAGATTCCGCTTATTATTTGCGATATTCAAAGAGGCGGACCAAGCACAGGATTGCCAACAAAAACAGAACAAAGTGATTTATTACAAGCTTACTACGGAAGAAATGGCGAGTGTCCTATTCCTGTAATATCTACTTCTACTCCAAGCGATTGTTTTCATGTTGCCTTTGAAGCTGTTAGAATTGCTATTCAGCATATGACTCCAATTATTTTATTAAGCGATGGATATATTGCTAATGGAGCTGAACCTTGGAAATTTCCACAATCAGATTCTTTACCTAACATTGATGTTGAATTTAAAACAACATTAAATGAGGATGAAGAAAAATATATGCCTTATGCAAGAAATAATAAATTAGCAAGGCCTTGGGTTATTCCGGGAACAAAAGGTTTTGAACACAGAATTGGTGGACTAGAAAAACAAAACATTACCGGTAACATTAGTTACGATCCGGAAAATCATCAAACGATGGTTAAATTAAGACAAGAAAAAGTTGATCGAATTGCAGATTATATTCCGTTACAAGATTTAGATTCTGGACCTAATAAGGGTAAGGTTTTAATACTTGGATGGGGTAGTACTTATGGCGCCATAAAGAGCGCCTGTATTGAATTACAATCAAAAGGTTTAGCTGTTTCTCATGCGCACATAAAATACTTAAGACCGTTTCCAAAAAACCTAGGCGACATCATTAATAATTTCGAAATGATTTTAGTTCCGGAAATAAACAACGGACAACTAATAAAAATAATTAGAGATGTTTACTTGGCAGATGCAAAAGGGTATAATAAAATAATGGGTGTTCCTATTACAAAAGGAGAAATAGTAGCTAAGGTAATAGAAATGATTTCTTAAATATTAGTAATCAGAAGAAGTTAAAGCAGTTAAATTAACTCCTACTTTTAAATTGAAAGTGAAATAACTGTCTTTACTATTTGGGTTTCCTCTTTGAAAATGACCTTCAGCAAAACCACCATATCCAGGATCTCTGTCGGATAATTGATATGCATTATTTAGTTGCACTCCCGCAAGACCATTTGACTGAAAATAATCAGAATTGATATACGTTGTGCTGCAATCATCTAAATAATCTGTACTTAAAAAACGATAAACAAATTCAGCACGAATATTCACAACATCACCAGGAAGTTTATATTTAACTCCAATTCCAACAGGGAAATTTACTTGATGAAGACTATATGTTTTTCTATCAGGATATTGTGAAAAGCCTTGTCCTTCTGTACGTAAAGGATGTAAGTCTATCAACTCTCCATTTAAATTTGCTTTAGGGTTAAAAGAAAAATAACCAATTCCACCCAAAAGATATGGAGAAAAACGAAGTTCGTCTTGATTCATTGCACTCCATTTAATAAAGAATGGTAATGGATGAATTTCTGTTAATAAAGACATTTCATTGATTGAACTTTGAAAGTTTAACCCTCTACTAAATCTTGCATATGCTATGTCTTTGTTTGATAAAGTTGATAACACCTCATCACTTGCCGCTACATTTCCTCTTGTCCATTCAAGTCTTGCTGCTATTGCATCTTGGTAGGTAATGGTTCCAAATAAACCAAACGAAAATTTATATTTATTTGCATTTAAGTCTTTTATAAAACCTTTCCCAACGCCAGCTTTTCCTCCTAAATCCGTCATACAATTCATCATACCAATACTTAAACCTCCTTCCAAAGTAAAAGGAGTTTCATTGTAAGGGTTATATATGTTCTTTAAAAAACTAAATTGCGCATCAGCATTTTTAGAAAACGTGATTAAGAAACTAAATAAAATAAATGATAAAACTATTCTTTTCATTTGTATGAATCCTTTAACCTTTTAGTTGAAAATTTATACAATATTACACATTATTTGTTTAGTTATTAACAGTTTTGGATTTTTTTTGAAAATTTACAGGCAATTTTTATTCCGCATTCTCCACACTTAGGATTTCTAGCTGTACAGATGTACCTTCCGTGCAATATTAACCAATGATGCGCTTTATGTATTAGTTCTTTTGGGAAGTTTTTTACCAATTGTTTTTCTACTGCTAATGGCGTTTTTGCATTGGTAATTAGTCCAATTCTTGTACTTACCCTAAAAACATGTGTATCTACAGCCATATTTGGCTGATTATCTATTACAGATGTTATGACATTGGCTGTTTTTCTTCCAACTCCTGGTAGTAATACTAATTTTTCTACACTCATTGGAACTTCTCCACTAAAATCGTTTATTATCATCTTTGACATTGCTATTAAATGTCTAGCCTTGTTATTAGGATATGAAATACTTCTAATTATGCTAAAAATATCTTCAAAAGTTGCTTCACTCATCGTTTTTGCATCAGGAAATTGTTTAAAAATGTTGGGCGTGATAGTATTTACCCGCTTGTCTGTGCATTGTGCTGATAAAATTACTGCAACCAATAGCTGAAATGAGTTGTCGTAAATTAATTCCGTCTCTGCTTGAGGCATATTATTACTAAAATATTCTATTAAAAAACTATACCGTTCAGCCTTTTTCATCTTTGACTTTATGTTTATTTTAAGATGTATAAATTAAAAAAAATCCTGATTCAAATCTATAGAATCAGGATTTAATATAAATAAATTTCTTTTTTAAACTTGACTTGAAGAATATTCTAAAATTTTATTTACCGTTGCTTCACTTGGTGAATATTCTATGCTTTGGAGGCCTTGTATAGATTTTGAAAGTTGATCATATTCTTCTCTTACATTCCAATCATTTGCTAGTGCCAACTCAATTATACTTGTTGTTTCTTCTGAAGCTTCGTGATAATAGTATGCTATTAACTGCTCAGTTGTTATTTTTTCCATTAAAATGTTGTTCTTTATTGTTATTGAATCCAAATCCGCTTAACAAACGGAAAAAAAGAAATATTATTGTTTAATTGTATTTTTATTGTCGACTATGAACACATCCTCATTATCTTTTTTCATATAGTACTTTTCTCTTGAATATTTTTCTATAGTTCCGGCATTCGATTTTAATTGAACCAATTCGTTTTTAGTGTCTTTAATGTTTTTTAGTAAAATGCTTTCACTTTGCTGTAAATCTTTTAGTTTTTCTTCTTTACTATAAATTACACCAATATCCTTTGGATCAAAAAAACCAACCCAAATGGTAAACACAAGAATTGCCAATACGAATTTATTGCTAAATATTTTTTTAAGTTTATTCATAACTATCATTGAATTTATGACATCTTACTTAGAAAAGAAAAATTATTTTTTTCCAAATTTTATTTTACCGTTTGGATATATACCACTGTCAGATAAAATTTCTTCAATTCTTATCAACTGATTGTATTTAGCCATTCTATCACTTCTTGATGCAGAACCCGTTTTTATTTGTCCGCAATTTAAAGCAACTGCTAAATCTGCAATTGTACTATCTTCTGTTTCTCCGCTTCTATGACTCATAATAGTATTATAGCCATTTTGTTGAGCCATACTTACTGCATTTATTGTTTCCGTAAGCGTTCCAATCTGATTTACTTTTACTAACAATGCATTGGCAGTATTTTCATTTATCCCTCTTTCTAATCTATTTACATTCGTAACAAATAAATCATCTCCAACCAACTGGCATTTATGTCCAACTGTATCCGTTAACATTTTCCAACCCTTCCAATCATCTTCCGCCATACCATCTTCAATTGAAATTATAGGATATTGTTTTACCCAGCTTTCCCAATATTTTACTAACTGTTCGCTGGTCATTTTTTTTCCATCACTTTTATGAAAAATGTACTTCTTTTCTTTTGCGTTCCATAATTCACTATTTGCGGCATCCATTGCAATACCTATTTGACTACCTGTTTTAAAACCCGCAGCCTGAATAGCCGTTAAAACAGTTTCTATCGCTTCTTCGTTGCTTTGGATATTCGGAGCAAAACCGCCTTCATCACCAACATTTGTACTAAATCCTTTTTTCTTTAATACCGTTTTTAATGCATGAAATATCTCAACGCCCCATTGCAATCCTTCACTAAAACTCTTCGCTCCGACAGGCATTACCATGAATTCTTGAAAATCTATTTTATTATCCGCATGTGCGCCACCGTTAAGTATATTCATCATTGGCATTGGTAATATTCTCGCATTTGTACCACCAATATATCTGTATAATGGAAGATTTGCTTCTAAAGCAGCCGCTTTTGCTACAGCCAAACTAATTGCCAGCATTGCATTAGCACCCAACTTGCTTTTATTGATTGTTCCATCCAATTGTATCATCAAATTATCAATACCTGTTTGATCCGCTACATCCCAGCCCAACAAATGATCTGCTAAAATTGTATTTACATTTTTTACTGCTTTTAAAACCCCTTTCCCTCCGTATAGTTTTTTGTTGTTATCCCTTAACTCCACAGCTTCATGAATTCCAGTACTGGCGCCACTTGGCACAGCAGCCCTTCCTAGTTTTTCATTCTCCGTTAATACGTCTACTTCAATTGTAGGATTTCCTCTGCTATCTAAAATTTGTCTTGCATGAATGGATGCGATGTAGCTCATGTTTGTTACTTTTTTTAATTATTATTTTGTGTTTATTTCTAAAGTTTTTTTAGCTTATTAATTAGTCAGTGTTTTGAAAACATCTTCTAAATTCAGTTGCTTATTATCAACCAATCTAATGCTGTCTACTTGATCGTCTGCAACAATATTTCCTTTGTTTATTATTATTACCCTTTTACAAATCGCCTCTACTTCTTGCATGATATGTGATGAAAATAATATGGTTTTCTTTTTCCCTAAATTTTGTATCACTGTTCTGATCTCAATAATTTGATTGGGATCAAGACCTGAGGTTGGCTCGTCTAATATCAACACTTCTGGATCATGTATTAAAGCTGCTGCCAAACCTACACGCTGTTTATATCCTTTACTCAGCTGTCCAATTTTTTTATTCGCCTCTGCTGTTAGTCCCACTAATTTTATAACCTCTTCAATCCTCTCTTTATAATTTTTTATTTTGTGAATTCCTGCTATAAAAGTTAGATACTCTCTGATATATAAATCAAAATACAATGGATTGGCTTCAGGTAAATAGCCGATTTTCTTTTTGATTGCAAGTTTGTTTTCTCTTACTGGAATTCCACATACTTCTATATTGCCTTCATTGGCTTCAATAAAACCTGTAATCATTTTCATTGTGGTAGACTTACCCGCACCATTGGGCCCCAAAAAACCAACAATTTCTCCTTGATTTATTTCAAATGAAATATTATTCACCACTTTTTGTGATCCGTAAAATTTTGTAAGATTGGAAACGGATATAGACACTTTAATTCTTTTTACTAATTGTTTGACGGTTTTTGTGGAGGTCTTTGTTGTTGCGGACCGCGATTGTTGTTATTGCGATTTCCACCACCTTGTTGTGGTGGTCTTGGATTTTGTTGCTGTGGGCCGCGATTGGCTGTGTTTTGCTGCGATGGTCTTTGTTGTTGCGGACCGCGATTGTTTTCTGGACCTCTCGTTTGATGCCCCCTTTCTTTATCTCTTCTTTTTTTAGTTGTTTTTTCTAAACTTTTTAAACTTATTTGACCAACTAAATCAGCATACTCTGGTTCTACTTCTTTTGGTTTGCTTGATACCACCTCAACAGTTTCTAATTCTTCAGGTCTTATGCCTTGTTTGTTTTGTGATTTTATTTTTTTAACTGATTCAATACTCAATGGATAATGTTTATTACTATCCGCCATGGTGTACCACATCAAATTTTTAAAAATATCTTTCTTAATCAAAAAGGCTCTGCCTCTTGCTAATTCTAAAGTATCTGCGTCATTTGGAAAAAATTGCAAAGCATCTAAATAAGTGTCTAGTTCATAATTCAAACAACATTTCAATCGACCACATTGTCCACTTAATTTAGTTTGATTTATACTAAGGTTCTGATACCTTGCCGCATTTGTGTTTACACTTTTAAAATCCGTTAACCATGTGCTACAACAAAGCTCCCTTCCACAACTTCCAATTCCACCAACTTTTCCGGCTTCTTGACGAGCTCCAATTTGTCTCATCTCAACCTTTACCTTAAATTCTCCTGCGTATAATTTTATTAATTCTCTAAAATCAACTCTATCGTCTGCAATATAAAAATAAGTGGCCTTTCGTCCATCAGCTTGAATTTCTACTTCTGCCATTTTCAATTCAAGTCGCAAATGACGGGCAATGGCTCTACTTCTAATGAGCATGTTAGCCTCTTTTGCTTTAGACTCCATCATCTTTGAAATATCCTGTTCAGTAGCTCTTCTTAGTACTTTTTTTATTTCTGGACTTTTCTCATCAATTTTATTTTTCTTTAATTGAAGCCTTACTAACTCTCCAGTTAAATTAACCATCCCAACATCAAAGCCATTTACACCTTCCACTGCAATCATTTCGCCACTTCCATAATAATGAAGAGTGGTGTTTTTAAAATAATCTTTTCTGCTTCCATTATTAAATGAAACCTCTACTATTCTGCAATTGCTTTCAGGATCACTAAAAGGCAAGTTCGCTAGCCAATCATGTACATTCATTCTATTACATCCTCCGCTTGCACAATTACCATGGCTTTGACAACCACTTGGTGCTCCATCCTTATTTGTTCCACAACTTCCACAACCCATATAATAAAAACTTTATGATATTAAAAAATAGAGTACCCTCGAGTCAATCCTTTACACATTTCTTTACGAAACCAAAAATACTGATTTGTTGCTAATAATATGATACAACCTTATAGTTAATGCATGAAAAAGAATTTTTGCGTTCGCATTCCTTTCAATGTGATACGTTGCGGTATCTAATTCTTTAATTATTGCTTCTTGCTGACTGATATCACAAAGCTTATTAAATCTGCTTGAAAAATCAATACTAGTCTGCTGTGCTTCACTATAATCATTTGTTTCATTTGGGTTAACAGCGCCTAGTGTTCTAATTCTTATAGCATATTCCAATAAATGCATGAAGTACTTTAAAAACTGTTTTTGCTTTTCTCTTCCTAGCTTGCTCACTTCTTCAATCCATTTAACCTGCGCAGCAGGTCCGGTTTTTATAATTGTATTTAACCAGTCGCGTAATAAAACCTCCCAGTTATCATCTGCATGTTGAAGTTGTTGTAAGGCTTCTCTGTAATTTCCTTCGCTCATGGAAGAAATTTGATGAGCCACAACCGGATCCGTTTTTTCTTTTGATTTTAAAGCTTCTTCTATATCATTGTTTTGAAGTAACGGTATTTTTATTAATTGTGTTCTCGATAAAATAGTAGGCAAAATCAGCGATTCATTTTCTGCTACAAAAATAAAAATCGTATTCGGAGGAGGTTCTTCTACTAATTTAAGTAATTTGTTTCCTTCATTTTGTAAATATTCTGGCATCCACATAATGAGAAACTTATACTCCGATTCGAAACTTTTTAAAGATAATTTTCTATTGATGTCA